>NZ_JBJUSG010000042.1:12005-25965 GCF_046044395.1 Candidatus Magnetominusculus dajiuhuensis
GTTGGCGTCGGCGTTGGTGTCGGTGTTGGCGTCGGTGTTGGTGTTGGCGTCGGCGTTGGCGTCGGCGTTGGTGTCGGTGTTGGCGTCGGTGTTGGTGTTGGCGTCGGCGTTGGCGTCGGTGTTGGTGTTGGCGTCGGTGTTGGTGTCGCGCAAGTGGTTGGGACAGTAATAGTATCCGCGTCTAACGTGACCGTACCGCCAGACACCATTAGTCTTCCTGTCACGGTAGAAAGATGTCCTGCTGTGACACCAGAATTATCAATAATAGTTCCCGAAAATGTAGAGTTTGCTCCAAGTGTCGTGGCTGCGCCTGGAGCCCAAAATATACTGTCTGCGCAGGCGCCACCGTCCAGGGAAATGACTGTATTGTCTGCTGTATTAAGGGCCGCTGATCTGAAGATATAGACGCCAGTGCCGCTGAGGTGGACTGTTGAGCCGATGCTCATCGCCCCGGCGGTGTAATAACAACCGGGAGGGATGACCCCTGCGGCACCACCACTAATGGATATCAAGGCCAGATCAACCGCACCAGGGCCAATATCTGTGCAGCTCTGGCCATTCAGATTATCCAGGGCAGTCTGTTGATCCGTTATTTGTGTTGTACAAGACCCAAATACCGTGCCGTTAGTTGTAGGTGGACTACCGGAGAGTGTAGTATAACAGACATCTCCATTTAGAGTGGTGGGGTTGGCATTGGCCAAAGTGCTGGATGTAACAGCGAATGTGCTGTTAGACAAAAGGTCTGGCGCGGTGGCGGCCAATGCGGGGGATGCCCCGCAAATAAACGCGACCAATACCAGACCCGCCAAAAGCCCCGGGCCAATCATACGGTAAAGGATATCTTCTATATTAAACATTTTCGATTCTCCTTATATTTCTATTGCCTTTTTCAACCTTCCCTCACAAAACGGCCTCCCGTAAACTTGTCAAGCCGCATCTCTCCACTACGGCCTGCGCACTGGCTTGACATCGGGATTAAGGAGAAAAGTTGCTCAATGTCTGCTGGTACTAATAATTGCTCTATTTACTATAATACCACTACTTGTATAAGTTGTCAAGTGTTATTTTTGCACGAATATCTAACGGTTTGGCAAAGGCGGGACTTAGTTATGAATTTATCTTGATTTTTACTAAGATGATGGTTTATCATCAACTTAATGTATCATAGTTATACTGGCGGCTAAAGAAATGGGACGGATTGAGGACGGGGGCATAATGGAAAAGGAAGCGAACATGCTCATCGGCGTTTTGAGGCACAGTCCTGTGTTTTCACATCTATCCGAGGACGAGCTTCGCATTGTTATCAGCAAGGTGCACATTCGGCAGTATGATAAAAACGCCAAATTTATGCACGAGGGCGACTCCAATAACTTCATGTACCTGATCATTTATGGAAGGGTTAAAATCAGCCTTGCCAACTCTGAGGGCAAAGAAATGATTCTGGCGATTCGGCAAAGCGGAGACTATTTCGGGGAGATGTCGTTGATTGACGGCAAGACCAATAGCGCCACCGTATGCGCTATGGAAAAGACCATGATTGCCGTTATTTATAAAGAAGATTTCTGCAGCTTGCTCCATTCCCAGCCCAAACTCCTGCTTGGTATGCTGCGCGAGTTGTGTTTTCGCCTGCGGGAGGCAAATGAAATTATCGAGAGGCTGTCCTATAACAAGGCCCCGCAGAAACTGGGGCTGCTATTTAAGAACTATATCAACCGCTATGGGAAAAAAGACAATGATTCTATCGTCTTAACCATAAGGCTGACCCATCAGGAAATCGCCGACATGAGCGGGCTTGCGCGGGAGACAGTTACGGCTACCGTCAATCAATGGAAGACTGACGGCTATATTACCACCAGCGCAGAGGGCTTATTTTGCTTTTCCCCATCTTTTTTAGAAAAATTCCTGATTTTGTAATCAGGATTACATAGCCTATGTAATTCAAATGACATACTCACCGCCCATTTATCTGTTATCCTAAAATCAAGGCAATAGAAAAATATCAGATTAACAGGAGGAGAACATGAAAAGGACGATTCTAATGGCAGGGTTAGTAGTTGGATTGATTTGCGCACTAATAGGCATAGTTTATGCCGGTGAGGCTCTTAAGTCAACGGAGCTGAACTCAGCTATCAGGGAAGCCGGTGCGCAGTGGCAGGCAGGTGAAACACCCCTTTCGTCTTTGACTGATGAGCAAAGGCAAGGGCGTTTAGGACTTATCCAGGCTACCCTGACAGGGCATGAGCGGCTCGCCCCGCTGACGCAAGGGTCAACCCTGCCGTCAAGCCTTGATTGGAGAAATAACAATGGCAACTGGGTCACGTCGGTTAAAGATCAGGGAAACTGCGGCTCTTGCTGGGCATTCAGCACAACCGCCGCGTTAGAGTCCTACACATTGAGGAAAAATAATACCCCCGGCAAGGACAACAACACCCCCTATTCATTAGACTTGTCCGAGCAGGTAGAGGTTTCATGCAGCGGCGCCGGAAGCTGCAACGGTGGTTATATCAACTATGCCTCGGACTTCTTACGCAATACAGGTTTGCCAGTGGAGTCCTGCTACGTATACACGGCAACCAACGGCTCATGCTCAAGCGCTTGTGGCAGCCGCGTATCCGCAGCGAACGCGATAAGCTCGTGGCAGTGGGTTTCAACTTCCACCACCACTGTTGACACGTTAAGAAACGCTCTCAATCTGTACGGCCCGTTAGTAACCACTATGGCGGTTTATTATGATTTCTTCTACTATACCAGCGGTATCTATAGCTACGTAAGCGGCCCTTATGAAGGTCTCCACGCAATACTAATCGTGGGCTACAATGACGCGCAGCAGTATTTTATCGTAAAAAATTCATGGGGTGCCAGTTGGGGTGAAAAGGGTTACTTCAGAATAGCGTACTCGCAGGTTACGGGCGTGGTGGGATTCGGCGTGGCCACAATAGCATACCCGTCACCAAGTATTACAGTAACCCCTGCCTCATTGACAGTAAAGGCCAGCTCATCAGGCACCGCGACAGTTTCAGGCGGCCAGTCGCCCTACTCTGCCACTACCGCAAATGCCCAAATTGCAACGGCCTCCGTAAGCGGTGCAACAGTTACCATTGCCGGTGTTTCAGCCGGCCAGACAACCATCACAGTTAAGGACAGCTCCGGCAACACCTCGACCATCTCTTTAACTGTTACATCAGTACCAGGGGCACCGGCGATAACGGCGGTAACCGCCGGAAATGGCCAGGCAACGGTTTCCTTCACAGCCCCGGCATCCGACGGTGGCAGCCCGATAACAAGCTACATAGTAACATCCAGCCCCGGTGGCCTGACCGCTACGGGGTCGTCATCGCCAATTACCATATCCGGCCTGACAAACGGCACTGCTTATACATTTACGGTTAAGGCAATCAACGCCATTGGCACAGGCCCGGCGTCCTCCGCCTCAGGCAGCGTAACACCCACATCTTCTGTGCTGGGAGCGCCCACAGCAGTAACCGCAACTGCCGGAAATGGCCAGGCAACGGTTTCCTTCACAGCCCCGGCATCCACTGGCGGTAACGTGATAACGGGCTATACGGTAACATCCAGCCCCGGCGGGATAACCGCAACAGGGAGTGCGTCACCCGTTACTGTAACCGGCCTGACAAACGGCACCGCTTATACATTTACGGTTAAGGCAAACATCGCCACTGGCTCAGGCCCGGCGTCCTCAGCCTCAAACAGCGTAACGCCTCAGGCGTCAGTACCTGGTGTGGCCACCGCGGTAACCGCAACGCCCGGCAACGCTCAGGCAATCGTGTCCTTCGCAGCCCCCGCGTCCAACGGAGGCAGCGCGATAACAGGCTATACGGTAACATCCAGCCCCGGTGGCCTGACTGCCACGGCGTCTGCGTCACCTATAACGGTATCCGGCCTGACAAACGGCACTGCTTATACATTCACGGTTAAGGCGATTAACAGCGTTGGCTCAGGTGCGGCGTCCTCCGCTTCAAACAGTGTAACACCATCGGCGACGGTCTCATCTGTTAGTATCGCCGTTTCAGCCGGAATTTACCATACGGCAGCGCTGAAAAACGACGGCACCGTATGGTCATGGGGTTATAATGCCTATGGTGAGTTAGGCAATGGCACAAATACGGACAGCAACACGCCTGTACAGGTAACTGGTTTATCGGGCGTCACCGCCATCTCTGTTGGTGGATACCACACTGCGGCGCTGAAAAGCGATGGCACGGTCTGGACTTGGGGTTATGGCGGCTATGGTGAGTTAGGCAACGGCTCTTATTCTGACAGCAATAAGCCCGTTCAGGTAAGCGGCTTAACAGGCGTTACCGCCATCTCCAGTGCGGCATTCCACACCGCGGCCCTCAAGAGCGATGGGACAGTATGGGCATGGGGAGACAACTCTAACGGCGAGTTAGGCAATGGCACAAATTCATACAGCAATAAGCCCGTTCAGGTAAGTGGTTTATCGGGCGTTACGTCTATTGCCACTAATGGTTATCACACGATAGCGCTGAAAAGTGACGGGACTGTGTGGGCATGGGGTTATAATGCCTATGGCCAGTTAGGCAATGGCTCTTATACGGACAGCTATAAGCCCGTACAGGTAACTGCTTTATCGGGCGTCACTGCCATATCCGGCGGCCTTTTCCATTCGGCGGCGCTGAAAAGTGACGGGACTGTGTGGACTTGGGGTTATGGCGGCTACGGCGAGCTAGGCAATGGCTCTTATTCAAGTGCCAATACGCCTGTGAAGGTAAGTGGTTTAACCGGAGCTACCGCCATCGCCGGTGGCGGTTACCACACGATGGCGCTGAAAAGTGACGGGACTGTGTGGACTTGGGGTTATGGCGGCTACGGCGAGCTAGGCAATGGCTCTTATTCAAGTGCCAACACACCCGTACAGGTAAGCGGTTTAACGGGCGTCAGCGCCATTGCGGCAGGGTGTCTGCACTCGGCGGCACTGAAGAGCAATTGGACTGTATGGGACTGGGGATACAACTACTATGGAGCGCTGGGCAACGCCACTAACACGACCACTGACGTCCCTGTTCAGGTAATATTCTCTAATAACAACACTACGACAACCTACACGGTAACCCCGTCGGCAGGCGCTAATGGCACAATTAGCCCCGCTACCGCTCAGACTGTGGCAAACGGCGGCACAAAGCAGTTCACAGTAACGCCAAACACCGGTTACACCGCCTCAGTTGGCGGCACTTGTAATGGAACTCTCTCAGGCAACACATACACAACCTCCGCCATTACCGGCAACTGCACGGTAGTTGCCTCGTTTACCGCCGTTACCTACACGGTAACCCCGTCGGCGGGCGCTAATGGCACAATTAGCCCCGCTACCGCTCAGACTGTGGCAAACGGCGGCACAAAGCAGTTCACAGTAACGCCAAACACCGGTTACACCGCCTCAGTTGGCGGCACTTGTAATGGAACTCTCTCAGGCAACACATACACAACCTCCGCCATTACCGGCAACTGCACGGTAGTTGCCTCGTTTACCGCCGTTACCTACACGGTAACCCCGTCGGCAGGCGCTAATGGCACGATTAGCCCTGCTACCGCTCAGAGCGTTATCTCCGGTAAAACGGCACAATTCACCGTAACGCCGGCCTCCGGTTACTACGCCTCGGTAGGTGGTGGTTGTAACGGTTCGCTCTCAGGCAATGTTTACACAACCTCCGCCATTACCGCTAACTGCACGGTAACCGCATATTTTTATCCGGTTATCTACACAGTAACGCCTTCGGCTGGTGCCAATGGCACGATAAGCCCCGCCACGGCGCAGAGCGCTACCAGTGGCAGTACTTTGAAGTTTACTGTTACACCGGCCCCCGGTTACACCGCGTCGGTTGGCGGCACTTGTAATGGAACTCTCTCAGGTAATACATACACCACTTCCGCCGTTACCTCTAACTGTACAGTAGTTGCAAGTTTTACCTTTGCTGGCTACACGGTAACGCCATCAGCCGGAGCTAATGGAACAATAAGCCCGGCAACCCCGCAGACAGTTGCCTCCGGTAAGACGGCACAATTCACCTTAACGCCGAATGCCGGTTACTACGCCTCGGTAGGTGGTGGTTGTAACGGTTCGCTCTCAGGCAATGTTTACACAACCTCTGCCATTGCCGCTAACTGCACTGTAACAGCGTATTTTTATCCGATTCTCTACACAGTCACCCCATCGGCTGGAGCCAATGGGACGATAAGCCCCGCCACGGCGCAGAGCGTTGCCAGTGGCAGCACAATGAAGTTCACAGTAACACCGGCCGCAGGTTACACCGCCTCAGTAAGTGGATGTGGAGGTTCCTTGTCCGGTAATATATACACGACCGACAAGATTACCGCCAATTGCGCAGTAACGGCTACATTTAAGAAATAGCCGGAACAAGCGAAGCTACAACAAACGCGGGGGGGAGCCATGCTCCCCCCTTTGTACTGCCGCATGTCCCCACGAAATTACAGTCAATCAGATGTCTTTCTCCTCATATAGTGAGTTCAGGTAGATGCAGACAAGGCTGTTGTCCGTGGAGTTGACCCCTGAGCGGAACGAATCCGGCAGCCCTAGCTGCAATCCCACAAAGATAGTTATGAAAACGGTGGCAACAGCAGCCGGAAGGTTATAAAAGGCCGCAAGGGGAGCGCCAAAAAGCAACAACTCCCCAGGGATTCCGGGCACCCCAAGCCCGATAATGACCACTATTGGGATGCTTATCAAAAGTTCAAAAAAAGAAAGCTCCACTCCGACTAATTTTGCCACAAATGCGGCCATTACAAAAACGCATATTGAAGTTCCATTAATACCGATATAACTTCCAATGGAAACGGTAAAGTCTCTTACCATTTTGTTTATTTCGGGAAAATGTTTATTAACCAAAGCAAGATTCAGAGGCATTGATAACGACTCTGAGGCCGTGGCAAACAAAAACGGAAACATCTGTATCCAGTAATTGGAAAAATAATGTTTAATGGAAAAACCACTTACAACCTTCCTGACAAAAAATACAAACCCCAAATGCCATAGCAATGTGGCCACGCCGACAAACATTGAAATAACAATATAAATGGCAAACAATCCCCCTGCGCTGTCTGCCGCAAGCGACATGCCAAAGACTTTAAAGTTGTGGAAATCCATAGCGCCTGAACCTTCTTTTATCATAATATTGTTTACCTCATCAGGCAGGGAGTATATGTAAACTCCAACCATAAACATGAAAACCGGTATGAGAGGAAAAAGGATATCGCCAAATTTCTCAATCAGTTTGGTAGGAACACTGACAATCTTATATATGGAAGTAAATTTGTTCGACAGCAAAGAAACCAAAACGGCCAATACTATCGCATATGAAAACGCATTTCTGGACAAGGACGACATCAATGTAATGACCGAGCCGCTGAACTCGCTGAAAGAGCCGTTAAAAGCGCGTGGAAGCAACGGCAATCTCAGGCAAAGAGAAGTGAAGGCTACCGCCCATATACAGGCTATCAACCTGGTTTTAAAAAAAAATAAAATCGCCCTCGCCGCGAACTCCCCCCTGCTCTCTTTAAAAATATAAGATAGTGAATAAGCTAAAACGAGAAAAATGACTACAGGAGACGCATACTTGTAACAATCAATAAGTGAGGATAGCCATGACGCTACATAGCTGCTCATGGCAAATGATGATTTTGCCGTCAATATGCCCAAAAAAAGACATGCGATAGCTATCACCGGCATCAATGCTTCAAGTTTCCTGAAATTAAACAATGCTTTAATAAGGTACATAGACACTCCTCCCTGTTTGATTGAAAACAATATGAGGTGTGATGTCAACAGCGGACACCAATTCATTCATGCCACAGCTCTTTTTTCATAGAACTGTTCTTCATAAGTGGCTGGGGATAGGAATCCGAGCCGAGCCTGAGTTCTCTGATTGTTATAGAAAACCTCTATGTCGTGGTCAGTGATGTCATCAATTGCTTCTTGCCTTGTTCCGTAATGACGATGACAAACGAGTTCATTCTTGAGTGTTCCCCAAGAAGTCTTTCAATTCTTCCGCCGAGGCGGCTTTCCTGATGAGATTTTTAAATTCGTCCAATTTATCTATGGTCGGCAGGACACGAACCTTGTCCATCAGCGCAACTCCGGTTAAACCATATTTTAGTTCAAGTCCTAACTCTATACCCGCAAGCAGGCCTTCCCGCTTGCCTTCAAGCAACCCCTTGAGTTGGCCCCTCTGTTCACCCTCAAGCAAGCCTTCCTGTTTCCCCTTAATCATCCCCTGCTCTATTCCTTTTGTCATCCCCTGCTCACACCCCTGCCTGAATCTTATATCTCTCTCTAAATCATATACTAATGCCATAGCCTCTGCCTCCTTAGACACTTCGCACTGTAAATCCCTCAACTGCGACAGGACTTCCACCTGCCTTATGTACTTACCACGGAGCGTTTCCTCCGGCACCAGTTCATTTAATCGCTCAAGTATCTCTCTGATAAATATTTTAACACCTTTCTTCTGATAATTGCACAAAATAGATATTATTACCTCTTCAGGCTTATCCGAATATAAAAACTTTTCACAGTCAACATCCCGCATATCAATGAGATTATATTTATGGGTCGTTGTCTTTGTTGAAAGGCTGTCTTTCATCGTAAGCGGCTCATTCCCAATGTAAAACACGTATTGCACCGGCTGAATTCCGTGAACTTCTGTCAGATAAACCCAATACCGCAGCTCCCGATATACCATCTTAGAATAGTTGGTCGCCTGAAATTCGATATGTAACAAAGATATGGAGCCATCTTCCAGTTCTACCCGTAAAATAAAGTCGGCCTCGCGTTCGTTTGTTATTTGAAGTTTGGTCTCTATTGCCGTAGATTTAACGATTTTCAAGCCGATTACCCTGGTTATCAGGGTATCTACCACATCCTTCAGGATTTCTTTCAGAATCTTATCATATCGCTTGGACATTTGATAGTATTGTAACATTTTGAGATGTTTAAAGCGTATGGCTGCAACCGAAATTCCCATACCATTATTTTTTTCCTCCGGGCAAAATCAGGCCTTTTAAAATCGTTCTGTATATGTTATAATCAGTATTCTATATTTGAATTGATACAAGGAGGCAGCCGTTGAAAGAGGGAATACATCCTAATTACAAAGACGCAAAGGCGACATGCGCCTGTGGTGTGGTGTTTGAGACCAAGTCAACAAAGCCGGCCATTACTGTTGACATCTGCTCAAAGTGCCACCCGTTTTACACCGGAAAGCAGAAGATTGTTGACGCTGAGGGTCGTGTAGAGAAATTTAAGAGGAAATATGCGGGTACAAAGGCGTAGGTTCGGAAATGAAAGTAGGCGGACAGGCCGTCATCGAAGGTGTTATGATGAAGTCGAAGGATTTATGGTCTGTTGCCGTGAGAGACCCAAAGGGCGTTATTCACGTTAAGAAGGAGCGGTTGCGTCCACTGCCAAAGGTTCTGAAACTACCGTTTATCAGAGGTGTTTACGCGCTTTACCAGTCGCTTGCCCTTGGCGTGAAGGCCATAAATTACTCCGCCTCAAAGGCCCTTGACGAAGACGAAGGGGAAAAGCCCATGAGTTCAGCCACGATTACGCTGACGATGCTTTTTGCCTTTGTCATGGGGATTGGGATTTTCTTATTTCTGCCGCTGTATCTCACAAAACTCCTCGCGCTGGTTGTCAGGCCAATTGCTGAGAGTTCTTTTCTTTTTAATATAGCGGACGGCATTTTAAGGGTAGGGTTCTTTGTGGTTTATATCTTTGTGATAAGCCTGTGGAAGGACATGAGGAGGATTTTCGAGTATCACGGGGCAGAGCACAAAGTAATATTCGCCTTTGAGGCAGGGACAGATATGGAGCTTTCAAGCATAAAAAAATTTGGCACCCACCACCCGCGATGCGGCACGAGTTTTCTCTTTATCGTCATGCTGATGAGTATCCTTGTTTTTTCCATCATACCAAAGACCTGGGATTTTTCATGGAAATTCGGCTCGCGGGTAGTCCTGATACCGCTGATTGCGGGCTGTTCATATGAGGTGTTACGATATTCGGCCAGGGCAAGCGCCAATCCGATAATCAAGTTTTTGATTCAACCCGGATTGCTGCTTCAGCGCATCACCACGAAAGACCCCGATGACTCACAGATAGAGGTAGCCCTGCGTGCCCTCGCCGAGGTTGTCCCCGGCTTAAAGCCTGATATGCCAGAGATGGACAAACAAGCTTATGATTGAAAAACTCAACGCCATAGAGGAAAAATACGAAGAGATTACAGCAAAACTCTCAGACCCCGCCATCCTTTCGTCGCAAAAGGACTATCTCAGGTTCTCGAAAGAGAGCGCTGACCTTGAGCCTCTTATTGGCAAAATACAAAGCTACAGAAAGATGCTTGACGCCTTAGAGGCGGCGGAGTCAATAATAAAGGACACCTCAGACGAAGAACTTAGTGAGATGGCAAGAGAGGAAATTGACGAGCTTAAGGTCAAAATCCCCGCAATTGAGACAGAACTGAAACTGATGCTTGTGCCCAAAGACCCGCGTGACGGTAAGAATGTCGTAATAGAAATCCGTGCCGGCACAGGAGGCGAGGAGGCCGCCCTGTTTGTGACTGACCTGTTTCGTATGTACTCCAAATATGCGGAGCTGAAGAACTGGAAGGTGGAAATAATAGACTCCAACCCCACTGGCATTGGGGGCAACAGAGAGATGACCGCCACCATCTCAGGACGCGGTGCTTACAGCAAGCTGAAATACGAAAGCGGCGTCCACAGGGTTCAGCGCGTGCCTATTACTGAGGCATCAGGAAGGATACACACATCCGCCTCAACTGTGGCCGTGCTGCCAGAGGCCGAGGAGATTGATCTAAAAATAGACGAAAAAGACCTTCGCGTTGATACATTCTGCTCATCAGGCCCCGGTGGACAAGGGGTAAACACCACATATTCGGCCATCAGGATTGTACATATACCGACGGGGGTTACCGTGCAGTGCCAGGACGAACGCTCCCAACTGAAGAACAAGATTCGGGCAATGAAGGTCCTCAGATCAAGACTATACGACATGGAGATAGAAAAACAAGACCGCATGCGCGCCGACTCAAGAAAATCACAAGTAGGCTCAGGCGACAGAAGCGAGCGCATAAGGACATACAATTTCCCCCAAAACAGGGTTACCGACCACAGAATTGGGCTTACCCTGCACAGGCTCACGCAGGTGCTTGAGGGCGATATGGAGGAAATCATAGAGACCCTCTCAACACATTTCGAGGCCAAAAAACTTCAGGACATCGCTGTATAATTCTGCTGTGCTCCTAAGATTGTCAGAAACCCCTGAGCAGGTTGCCCTTGAGACCGCGTTACAATATCTGAAAGCGGGAAAGATAATCGCCTACCCTACGGAGACATTCTACGGACTCGGTGTAGCCTACGACAACAGCGAAGGGCTGAGGCGGCTGTGGGAGCTTAAGAAGAGGCCCCCCGATAAACCATTTCCACTTATTGTGGGGGATGTTGATATGCTTGGGCTTCTGACCGGGGTAATTGACCCTGTGGCATTGGCCTTGGCCGCGAGGTACTGGCCCGGGCCTCTGACGATACTTTTTAATGCCAAAGCGGGGCTGTCTTCCTTTATCACCGGCAAAGACGGCAAGGTGGCGGTACGGGTGCCGGGGGCACCGGCGGCGGGGCTGGCAAAGTACGCCATGTTTCCCGTGACCTCAACCAGTGCAAATATATCAAACGCACCGCCGCCGTCAGACGCGCAAACCGTCCTTGACTACTTTGGAAATTCGATTGACCTGATAATTGACGGCGGCAGGACAAGAGGCGGCCTCCCATCCACTATCGTGGCGATAATCAACGGGCAGATACGTGTTATCAGAGACGGGGCGGCCAGGCTCTAATCAACGTGCCGGGCTTTCCGGATTTTTATATGAGTAAAGGGCAAGGTCTCTGATCTTCCTGTCGGCCCTTCTGAGGCGTTCACTGAATATATAGGCAAACTTTTTATATAATTTTAACGTAATTATATCGTCGTAGCTGTTCATAATGGCCTTGTCAAGCTCAAAGAGCATAATTTCTTCGTTTGCAACAGCCCTTGCTGAACGCGTGGAATCCTCAAGCAGGGCCATTTCCCCGAAACACTCGCCCTTCTTAAGTTCTGCGAGGCGCTCTATCTTGCCGCTTTCCAATTGCTTGTAAATGGAGATAGAGCCGTCAACAATGACGTAAAACCTGTCGCCGGGCTGCCCCTCGTCAAAGATGAGTTCGTCTTTCTTGTAGCGCCTGAGTTTACTCATCCTGAGGAGTTTTACGATGTCCTCGTCTGTCATAAAAGAAAAGAAATCCAGTTGCCTGATTTTCGCGTACGTCTCGGCCACTACCGAGGACTCACTCCTCGTGGCGTCGCTTATGGCCTTCTGGACGTCTGTCATTTGAAAGGGAAACTTTAAGACTGCGCTCACGCCGTCGTTATACAGTTGTTTTAATTCGCTGGCATTGAGTTCATCCTTATAGAGCAGGATTATTCGTTTATGGCCAAGGGTAGGATGAGACTTAATCGTGTTTAAGAAGTCTGTCTTTGAGTTTATGATGGAATCGTGGTCTATTATTATTAGGTCACATTTCTCGCGTAACAGGAATTCAACGACATTTTTGGGGTCATTGACAGTATGAATGGCAGTGTAGCCGACGTACCTCAACGTGCCTTTTGTAACATCCCGCACGGCAATGTCCCGTTGTATAACTATCAGAATACTTAGAGCTTTATCCACGCGTTTTCCCTCCGTTGTCCTTATTCCAGCCGCACTCACCCGGGCACATATCGGTCATAATGGTGCATGGCTCCGGGTGTATTACCACCTTGCAGTTGTTCAGCTCTTTAGCGATGCTGCCCTCTATTATATCCATTGTAGTATGGGTTTTGGCAATCGTTTCGTTAGCGCACACGGTAAGGTGCAAATCAATATGCCTTTCGCTTCCGGCCTTTCTGGTTCGCAGTTCATGGTAGTCTTTAATGTAATCTGACTTAGAATCAAGGATTTTTTTTATTGACGTGACCTCTTCCTCCGGCAGCGAGTTGTCAAGGAGGGCGCCGATAGATTTTTTTGTTATCATAACACCCTCGTAAAAAATCAAAAGTGAAATACTGACGGCCGCGATGGGGTCTATAATATGGCGGCCTGTCAGCGTGATTAAGACAAGGGCTGCCAATACGGCAAGTGAACTATAAATATCCGCCGAGAGGTGTTTGGCATCCGCCTCAAGGGCGGGAGAATCAGTTTGCTTTGCGACTTTAAACAGATAGCGGGAAGTAAAAAAATTAACTACAACCGACACCACCATTACCGCAATTGCCACACCGGGCATAGACAATCGAACGCCCGTCCTGAGTTTATCAATTGCCTCAAGGACAATCAACACCGCCGCAATGATAATAAGCACGGCCTCAGCCACGGCGCTCAGGTTTTCAATCTTTCCATGTCCGTAGGGATGGTCTGAGTCCGGCGGCACACCGGCTTGTCTTATGCTGAAAAAGGCCATTATCGCCGCCGCGAGGTCTATGGAGCTGTGAATCGCCTCAGAGATCATACTTACGCTGCCGGTAATTGTACCGGCCATTATCTTGAACACTACAAGGGTTGAATTAGAAAGCACTGATACAAGAGCAGCGTTTTTTAGTCTCATAATCTGCCCGCCTTATATCTTCACAGGGTATGATTCCATTGATAGCTATAGTATATACGTTATAAAGGCAAAAGCGCAACCGCGCGCCACGGTAAATTTGTTTTCCTTCATAAGTAAGCGGTAGTTGCTTAGTTTGTTGCCATCCTTGCCCCTTTCTGTCATTCCGGCTTGTCCAGAATCGTCCCTTAAATGGTTGTTTCATGATGATTTTCCCTGTTCTGAGATATAAGGACAATAGGGGTAGGGAAGGCTCTCACCTCCCCTCCCTCCG
>NZ_JBJUSG010000043.1:0-25374 GCF_046044395.1 Candidatus Magnetominusculus dajiuhuensis
CCCTCTGACTATGCACACTCACAGGCGCACGATTCCGGACAAGCCGGAATGACAACAATAAGGGCGGTGACAACAATAAGGGAGGCAATTTCTAATGCGTTTGCCCTGTGTGCCAGCGTATCAGGCGTTGTTGATTATTTGTTGTGTTTGTGATAGTATTGCGCTAAGGTTGTAGGATTATGAGATGCGGATGAGGCTGTGATAAAGGGGGAACATTTGGTTTCGGCTCGCATGAGGCTTTACTACGCAATATTTTTGCTATTAGCCGCGATTGTTGCTTATTATCCGGTTTTGCATAACGATTTCGTTAGTTTTGACGATTATAAATACACCACAGGCAATCCATCCATTAAAGACGGGCTTACCGTTGAGGGCATTAGGTGGGCATTTGGCACCTTCTATTTTTCAAATTGGCATCCAATTACGTGGATTTCCCACATGGCCGATGTCTCGCTTTACGGATTTGGGGCAAGGGGACATCACCTAACGAGTCTATTCATTCACGCGATAAACGGGGTGTTGTTGTTTTTTATGCTTTATTCGATAACACCTGTGGTACAGACGAATCGCACGCTGTTGTGTGTGTTTGTGGCGGCGCTTTTTGCCGTTCATCCCCTGAATGTTGAATCTGTGGCGTGGGTGGCGGAGAGAAAAAATGTCTTGTGCGCGTTTTTTTGGTTTACCACGCTTATGGCGTATGCCCGTTATGTCAGTGGCCAGACGCTTATGCGATATCTATCTGTTTTGTTTCTTTTTTCTCTGGCGCTGATGTCAAAACCGATGGCGGTAACACTTCCCTTTACGCTCCTGCTGATTGATTACTGGCCGCTTGGGCGTTTCAAAACGGGACAAACCGTCATCAATAAATATCCGGTGGCAGGATTAATTGCTGAGAAAATCCCCTTTTTTCTCCTTTCATTTGTGTCGTCAACCATCACCATATATGCGCAACGCCAGGAGGGGGCGATTATTTCCTTTAACACATTGCCATTGGCCATACGTGTCATAAACGTCGTTATGTCATACGCCGGTTATATCGCAAAACTGTTCGTCCCCACACGGTTGGCTGTGTTTTATCCATACTTAGAGGAGAAATCCCCTCCGGCCATCGCGTTAACCGCCTTAGTGCTCGTCATAGTAACCGCCGTTGTATTTATGAAGAGAAAGACCGCGCCGTATCTGCTGATGGGATGGCTCTGGTATATAGTGACCCTTGTGCCGGTTATTCAAATCGTGCAAGTGGGGGCGGCCCCGATGGCGGACAGGTACATGTACATCCCCGCGGTGGGGCTTTTTATTATGATTTCGTGGGGCGCGGGGGATGTCCTTGCGACGCTCAGGCATCCCAGAGCTGTTGCGGCGGCGTTGGCTATCGCAGTCATCTCTGCACTGATGTTTATTACGATACGGCAAACAGGGTATTGGAGGGATTCAGCCACACTTTATAAACACGCCATTGACGTCACAAAGGGCAACTACCTTGCTTACAATAATTACGGTCAGGTGCTGATGAAGCAGGGCAAGTTTGACGATGCCATTGAGCAATTCAAAAAGGGCCTTGAGATAATGCCCTCAAATGATGAGCTGAATCTCAATATGTGGGAGGCCCTCTCAGCAAAGGGCACACCCGATGACAAGTACCTTGTTAATGCCGCTGCCTTATGGTTTCATGGGGATACCGCCGCCCTGTATAAAAAGACTGGCATTGGTTATTTTAATCAGAAGAAATACGATGACGCCGTGGGGTTTTTCTTAAAATCCCTGCTACTTAACAACAGAGATGTGGAGGCGTTTAATTATCTTGGAATGGCGTTACAGGAAAAGGGTCAATTCAGGGAAGCCGCGCTGACCTTTAATAAGGCGCTGGAAATTATGCCAAACAGCGCCGCCCTTCACTCTAACAAGGCGGCGGCGCTGATAAAGGCCGGAGATGTTAAGGCGGCGGCTGTCGAGTTAAAAGAGGCCCTGCGCCTTGACCCCGCAAATGTGGTCGCGAAGCAAATGCGTAAGGAGATAGAATAGCACCAACACTGAAGCCGCCAACGGGCGGCAGATGGAAATCAATAGATAAAGCGTGGGCAAAAATACGGGGTGAAGGGGGGGTTACCCCCCCTTCGTCGTTAATCTGTTAATCCTCTTACTTCCATTGCCCTAAATCAGGCAAATTGCTATAATACCCCTCACACTATGGACAGGCAGCGCAGACTAATATATCTCATTATACTGATACTTGTAGCGGCCACTTTCTTTTGTTACCTGCCGCTTAGGTATAATGATTTTGTCACATACGACGACTATGACTACATCGTCAACAATGCCCAAATCCACTCTGGCCTTACTATGGCCAACATCAGATGGGCATTTACGACCTCATATTTTTCCTACTGGCATCCACTTGCGTGGATTTCACATATGGCGGACATTGAGCTGTTTGGCCTGAATCCGAGGGGGCATCACCTGATGAACTTGTTCTTTCATATCGCAGACGCGGTGCTGCTTTTTTTGTGCATGAGGATGATGACGGGCAGACTATGGGAAAGTGCGTTTGTGGCGGCGTTGTTTGCGCTGCATCCGATGAGTGTTGATTCAGTGGCGTGGGCGGCTGAGAGGAAAAATGTCCTTTCGACATTTTTTTGGTTTTTAATCCTCATTTTTTACACTTATTATGTGCGTCGCCCTGTGTTGTGGAGATATTTATCTGTGCTTGCCGCCTTTGCCTGTGGGCTTATGTCAAAGCCGATGCTCGTTACAGTGCCGTTTTTACTGCTTTTGTTGGACTACTGGCCGTTAAGGCGGTATAAAGCGCGAAAACGAGCGGGACTACCGGGATTGCTCACAGAGAAGATCCCGTTTTTTATACTTTCGGCGGTTTCCCTTTTTATGACGATTTTGCCGGAGTGGAGAATTGGAACGGTTATTACCCTTGAGGGTCTGCCTTTGGGTGTGCGAATAATCAGGGCGATAAACTCCTATACGGGTTATTTAGTCCACATGATAAGTCCGGCTCATCTGACGGTGCTTTATCCATACCTCAAGGTATGGCCGTGGTGGGAGACTGCCGCGTCTGCCGTATTTTTAGTGTCTGCCACCATTACCGCCATTGTTGTTCGTAAAAAATATCCCTATTTGCTTGTGGGATGGTTTTGGTATTTGGGCACGTTAGTGCCGGTCTTACAGGTCTTTCAGGTCAACCTGTCGCCGATGGCCGACCGTTATACGTATGTCCCACTCGTCGGAATTTTCATAGTTATCGCGTGGGGCGTTCGTGATATTTCAGATAAAATATTTAGAAGAAGTGCCGTGAATGCAGTGGCCGCCGTATTGATATTGGCCGTGTTAGGGGCATTTACGTGGAGGCAGATTGGGTATTGGAGGGACTCAGGCCAGCTCTACAAACACGCTATTTATGTAACAGAATTCAACTATATGGCGCATAACAACTACGGCGTTTATCTGATGGAAGGCGGCAAAGTAGACGAGGCGGTGGTTCAATTTGAGAAAGGGCTTCAGATAGTCCCGTATAATGATGAGTTAAACTTCAACATGGGCGCTGCCCTGATTGGACAGGGTAAGATTCAGGAGGCACAGAGGTACCTGCTCGGCTCGGCCAGGCTGTGGTATAAGGGCGACAGGACTGAGTTTTATAAGCGTCTGTCGTCTTCATTAGTGGCAGAAAAAAAATATGCCGAGGCCATTGAGTATATAACGAAGCTCATCCTTATCAATCCGAAAGATGTGGAGAACCTCAAATTGTTGTCGGAGGCGCTATCTGGTATGCACAGATATGTGGAGGCCCTGGCGGCGATAGAAAAAGGGATTACTCTTTCGCCAAAGGACGCGGATTTATTTTATAGAAAGAGTACGATTCTGACGAAAATGGGAGTGAAAGAGGCGGCAGATAAGTAAGTAACTATCGGCTGGTTACTAATTGGCTGAATACCGGCGCTGTGGAGTTTGAGGCATAGGCCATGATATAAATAGATTTGCTCCCTGCCGGACTTAAAAGAACCTGGCCGTCTGTCGGAGACGCCGTTACGAACAAGGGAAGACCGTTATACGCGCTCGTGTTTCCACTCCAATTATGGCCAGCCGCAAAGATGGACAGAACATCAGTCATACCACCCGGGTATGCGGTGTATTTGTACACGCTTGGTGTTTGATTGAAGAGGGCTAAACAAGAGTTACCAGTTGTGCTTGCGTTTGCGGTCTCATAGCATTCTTGTCCGCCCCATGGATTGGAAGTTATGACAATGGGATCTCCGGACATGTAAGCATCAAGAGATGCTTGTAAATCAGCAACCGCGCTCCTGGCGCTTGACGCAGTTGCCCTCACCCTTGATTTTTCCCTCTGCCCCAGAAACAATGGTACCGCAACAGCGGTCAACAAGCTGACTATCGCAATAACAACCATGAGTTCAACTAACGAAAAACCCCTTATATCCCTTGCCGAAAGGATTCTTATCTTCTTATCTCCCATTCTCTCACTGCCTCCGGATGCAGATTCAGGTGTTATAACTAAACGCCTTCTCAACGGCCTCAGCCGCGTTCTCTACAGTTATAACTCATTCAACATCTCATGTCTTAAGCCCTATTACCTGTTTGTTATATGATGTCAGACCCTTGTTTGTTTCTCGGACAAGCCGATCAATATTTTATCCAATTCTTCTATTCCATCCAATATTCTTTTGACTTTTATTTCCTGTGACAGTGGATAGAGAATTTCCTTAGCTTTTGTAAGTGACTGATGTGCAATATCACCTCTCCGTTCACCAAATTGATTGATATCGACCAACCAAGTATTATTGAGTTCGTTTTTTTGAACTCCAATAGGTATCAGTAATTTTAATAACCGATCCTCTGTAATTCCATGATTTTGTTCTACAGTTTTAGCAAATGCCTGCACTACACCGTTAATTCCATCTTTATGGCTGACGTTTATGACAAATGAATTCAATGCTGTTTGTAGTATTGCATTCATCTTAGCCGTACCAGATATATTTATTATTTCTATTGGTACTTTTCCAAAGTTGCGTTCACTATAAATAGCCAACGATATCAGAGTTGCCGATAGAGTACTTTTTTCATTCCAATTAGTATAAGCATTCACGGCTATATCTCTCGTTATATCTTCAAAATATGCCTCGATCTCAGCGTGCGCCAGCAATATATATGCCCTAATATCATCTTGTTCAATGGTTTTCGATCCCGAGATGAAGTGTTCACTTAATTGATTCAGCCGGTTTTTCAATTCCTCAAACCTTTCTGACATAATATCTATGCAGCTTTTGTTTTAACTATTTTAATTTCTATTTTTGATCCGGCACTCCCTTCAGCGATCATTGGTATATCTAAAGATATATTCAATATTTTCGAAAGAGACTTTCCCCATATTGAAATTCTTTCTACGATACTACGAGTACTTTTTGTAGATGATTCAATAGAACCAATGAAAGTCTCGTCCTCTTCGCAAAGTCTATTAAACTCCTTAACGACAGCATCTTTAGACTTGCGTTCTGTTATATATTTTCTAATATCATATTCCGAAAAATAATATACCATTATATCATAAACAGCTTTGTTTATTGTTCCACGATTATCAATTCTTTTAAAAGCTTTGTTCTTCCCAAATATTTTATAAGTGAATTCTATAGCATTTTCTAGTTCTTTCAGTTGGTTTACAATTTTATTTTCACCATAGATCCATTTATCATTAAGATCTTTACATACATAATCTAAATGTTTTTTTAGATCGCTTTTATAGTCTGCTAAATAATATTTAAATGCAATAAATCTTATCGATAGCTCTATATCTCTCATGCGCCGGTCAGGTTTTTTTATGTTAAAAAGAGACCTAAAGATTGTGCTTTTGTTAGTAAATTCATCAATATAATCAAGAAACCTGCCAGGATGCAATGCTTGCCTTAGTTCTTGTGGCGACAAAGGTAAACTACCAGTATTTAACCTGTAAAATACTCTGTACAAGAAATCTTCATTAGGCCAGCTTCTTATTATGGTAGTCCTAATTGATTGGTTATCGAAATCAGTGCGATACCCATACAGCTCTGGTTTACTGATTAAGTCAGAATAGGTTAAACCATTCAACTCTTTTATATCAATATTTTTTAACTTTAATGGTTTAATAGGATCGAAATCATCTTCTTTAAATTCTCCTGTCTCAGAGAGATACTGTGTAGTTAAACAGAACTGAATTAAAGTCAGCAGCCTTTGTTTACCATCAATTACAATATAATAGGTCTTTTTATTTTTACCTTTTTTCTCCGCTAATATGATTTGTGGAACGGGAAGCCCCAAAATCAATGATTCTATATACTTTGATTTTCTATTTTGATCCCAAGCATCGCGTCTTTGAAATTTAGGATTCATATCAATATTACCGCGTTTTATTTGAGTTAATATTGTATCAACTGTCCAATCAGTAGCCCATAACACAGCCTTTGCGTTTTCAAATACATCACGAAGTTTTACATCATCTTGATTCTCATCATCTTTTCTATCATCATTGTTAATTACATCATATTCATCGTCCATAATATTTCCTCCTTTTCTTGTATATGGTTATTATGACACAGAAATATGAGAAAGTCAACAATCAGAAGGGAAAACAGGCACAGACTTACTTATGGTAACTAAACGCTTTCTCAACGGCCTCAGCGGCGGTTTCTGCTACTATTACGCCTTCAACATCCCACGTCTTAAGCCCTATGACCGGTTTATTAAACTGCAGGGCGTAGGCAATTTCTGAGAGGGTTCCATATGAGCCGCCAATGGCTATAAGTACGTCCGCGGTTTGCGCTATTATGGCGTTTCTTGCGGCACCCATCCCCGTTGCTATCGGGATATCAACGTACCGGTTGGCGTGCTTTTTATCCCCTTGCGGTAATACCCCCACTGTCAGGCCGCCGCCCTTTTTTGCGCCTTTGCAGACGGCCTCCATGACGCCCTCAAGGCCGCCGCAGATTAACAGGCCGCCCTTTAACGCGACCAGCCTGCCAACCTTTTCGGCTTCCCCGAGGTGCCATGGACTTACATCCCTTCCTCCGATTACTCCTACTATTACCACTTCTTAAATGTTAAACATCATAATACAGATAGAACTCATACGGGTGCGGCCTCAGTCTCATGGCGTCCACCTCTTTTTCCCACTTGTAGGCCACCCATGTCTTCAGCACATCCTCCGTAAACACATCGCCCTTTAACAGAAACTCGTGGTCGGCCTCTATATTGTTTAATGCCTCGTCAAGGCTCCCCGGCATCTGCGGTACGGTGGCCAACTCCTCCGGCTCAAGATCATACAAATCCTTATCAAGCGGCTCGCCCGGGTCTATTCTGTTCTGTATCCCGTCTATTCCCGCCATCAACATTGCGGTAAACGCCAGGTATGGATTGCACGATGGGTCGGGGTATCTCACCTCAATGCGTTTTGCCTTTGGCGATGGTGAGTACATAGGTATTCTTATTGAGGCCGAGCGGTTTCGCGCCGAATAGGCCAGATTCACAGGGGCCTCAAACCCCGGTACCAGTCTCTTATATGAATTCGTCGTAGGGTTCGTTATCGCCGCAATCGCCCTTGAGTGCTTGAGGATTCCTCCGATATAGTGCAGGGCCATTTCGCTGAGGCCGGCGTATCCCTTTCCCGGAAACAGCGGCTTATCTCCCTTCCACAGGCTCTGATGGACATGCATCCCTGAGCCGTTGTCCTGAAACAGCGGCTTGGGCATAAACGTCACGGTCTTTCCATTTTTATTCGCCACGTTTTTCACCACATACTTAAATATCATAAGCCAGTCGGCCATCTTCACAAGCGGTGAGAATCTCATGTCTATCTCCGCCTGTCCGGCGGTTGCCACCTCGTGGTGCTGCGCCTCTACCTCAATGCCGCATTTTTGCAGTGTTACCACCATCTCTGTTCTCAGGTCTTCCATCGAGTCATTCGGAGATACGGGGAAGTATCCCTCTTTATAGCGCGGCTTATAGCCGAGGTTCGGTTTTTCATCCTTGCCTGAGTTCCAGATGCCCTCTTTGGAATCAATAAAGTAGTAGCCGCTGTTTGTCGTCTGGTCGTAGCGTATGTCGTCAAAGATGAAGAACTCCGCCTCCGGCCCGAAGTATGCCGTGTCGGCAATGCCGGTGGATTGTAAGTACGAATGTGCCTTCTGGGCTATATATCGTGGGTCACGGGTGTAGGACGCCTTGGTTATCGGGTCTATTATATTACAGATAAGATCAAGCGTCGGGTACTTGCTGAATGGGTCCATCATGGCTGTGGACGGGTCAGGCAGCACGAGCATGTCTGACGCGTTTATCGCCTGCCATCCCCTTATAGAAGAGCCGTCAAATCCAAAACCCTCCTCAAACGACTTTTCGCCGAGCTGCCCGATGGGTACGGAGAAATTCTGCCACATGCCGGGGAAATCCACAAACAGCAGGTTTACCATTACAGCCTCGTTTTTCTTCGCAAACGCGAGTACTTCTTTTGGTGTCATTTGTTGTTAACCTCCTGAATTTAGTATATTGGTGATGATTAAAGGGCTACTTCGCCTCTTTCGCCTGTCCTTATTCTCAGGGCGTCTTCGATGTTATACACAAATATCTTCCCATCTCCTATCTTTCCCGTTTTGGCCGTCTTTTCTATAGTATCAATTACCTTTTCGACCATGTTGTCGGCGACCACAAGCTCTATTTTTATCTTAGGTATGAAGTCTATAACATACTCTGCGCCCCTGTATAGCTCAGTGTGTCCCTTCTGCCTGCCAAACCCCTTTACCTCTACTACTGTCATGCCCTGTACGCCGATTGCGTTTATGGCGTCTTTTACCTCATCAAGCTTGAACGGTTTTATTATTGCCTCGATTTTCTTCACCTTATAGCCCTCCTTTATTTATTGAAAAATCCTTCATAAAATGCGCGGGCGCGCCCCGAATAAGACGGATATATCTCCTCAGTCTGCGTCCTTAGTTTCCCCATATCAAGCGGCTCGTGTCTCATCCAGTCGTAGACCATTTCCCTGTTCACCTCTATGTGAAACTGAAAGGCATAGACGCCCGTTCCATACTTAAACGCCTGATTGGGATAAAGCGCGTTAGAGGCAAGCCTCACCGCCCCCTCCGGCAAATCAAATGTCTCGCCATGCCAGTGAAAAACCATCAGCTCAGACGTATCGGCCACGGCAAGCCTTGAAAACGCCGCATCGGCCATCCCCGCCCCGGATGCCGCTATCCGGTACCAGCCAATCTCAGGGGCCGGCCCCTTGTAAACCTTCGCCCCCAGCGCCTTCGCTATCATCTGTGAGCCAAGACATATGCCGAGGACTTTTCGTTCATTGCCTATGAAACGCCTTACTAAATCCTCTTCTCTCCTGAGATAATCGTCATCGTCGTTTACGCTCATAGGGCCGCCCATGATGACCAGCGTATCAAAACCGTCGGCATCAGGGACTGGCTCGCGGGTAATATTAACAATCCGGTACGGTATGGACTTTTCTTTGATGTAGTCCTCTATCGTGCCAGGCCCTTCGCTGTCTATATTTTTGATTATCAAAACAGACACCAGCCGACTCCTTTGCAAATTGTTTTTAAGGCACCGCCAATCACACAGCGCCACCGTCGCTATTATAGCAAAACAACAACGCAAAAGTTACATAAATACACGTGCAACTAAATTTTTTTCATCGAAATCCCATTTCCAGATCATATAGCAACTCCGCTGCCGCATACTATAATCATAAACCATGCCAACTGTAAGATGCCGATATATAAACAGTTTGGCCATCATCAGGCGATACATAAATGTTCTGTCCTACAATTATGTATTGTCGCTGCTTACCTTGTCGCCATTTTTTTTCACCTCATTGAGAATTGCTGACAGGGCAATTAAATTTATTGACATAGCAGCACATGATATGGTTTACTACGCATACTTAAAAAAAATGGAGGTACATTATGACAGCTAAAAAGAAGAGAATGGCGGTAATCGCCAGCAAAGGGACGCTTGATATGGCATATCCGCCACTTATTCTGGCGTCAACCGCGGCCGCAATGGATGTAGACGTGCAAATATTCTTCACTCTGTACGGCGTGGATATAATTAACAAGAAAAAATATCGCAACCTGCAGGTCTCACCGATAGGCAATCCGGCCATGCCTTCCCCAATTCCTATGCCCAATATAATAGGAATGCTGCCCGGCATGACCCCTATGGCCACATCAATGATGAAGGGCATGATTAAGAAGATAAACTGGCCGTCTATTCCTGAACTCGTTGACGCGTGCCGTGAAATGGATGTCAAGATGCTTGCCTGTACTCCAACACTTGAAATGACCAATGTATCTAAAGACGACCTCGTTGATGGGGTAATGGTTGCAGGGGCGGCGGAGTTTCTAAACTTTGCTCTTGATGCCGATATAACGTTGTTTATTTAGTACTGCTACTGCCTATATGGAATATAACGCGGGTGTTCTCTACGGGGGGCATTCCGCCTTGTATCCCGTGCTGTTTGTTCGCTGTTAAAGCCTTTGGTTCGGTAGTGTCGTTTCTTTTGTGTTTTTCTATTTCAGGAGGAGGTGTATGCCATGTCAGCCAGCCGTATCAGCCGTGTAGTTTTTAATAAGGATAGGCGTCGGATTGTTTTTTTTGTATTCGTTATTTTTTTATCAATTACGCATTTTTCGCCGCTCTCCACAGAGGCATTAAACTCAATATCACCTTCTGGCCAAATATCGGGGGAAACGGTTGTCCAGCCAGTCAGGGTTATTAACGGGTTTGTTAAAAAAGGGGAGACGCTTCTGGACATTAGTAAAAAATATAACCTCAAGACAGACGACCTGATAAGTATCTCGCTGGCCTCCAATGACCTCTATAACCTGAAGACATTAAGGCCGACAATGTCCTATAAAATTATCATCAATCCAACTAACAATGATATTCTTGAACTTAACTATGCCATAGACGACTCGTCTTTTTTGTCTGTCAAAAGATATGTGGACGCCTCTGCCGACGAAACCCTTGCTGAGGCGGAGAATTTTTTTCAGGCCGAGGTGGTGTCGCTGGCCTATCAAAAGAGAACAGGCACAATCTCAGGCAAAATAAACCACAACCTCATTGATTCCATTGGCAAGTCAAGGGAGCACATGAATGTTGCGTTTGAGTTGGCCGACATATTTGCCTACGACATTGATTTCATGACTGACCTCCGAAAGGGTGACACGTTTGAGGTGGTACTCGAAGAGCTGTACAGGGATAACGTATTTAAGGGGTATGGCAAGATTCTCTACGCCAGATTCACAAACAACGGGGATCGTTATGAGGCGCTCAGATACGAAATAGACGGCAAGGATGAGTTCTTTCGCCCCGATGGCAACTCCATAAAGAAGACACTGATGAGAGCGCCCCTAAGGTACAGGTATATCAGTTCGTTCTTTTCTAAAAGCAGATTTCATCCCATACTAAGAATCTCCCGCCCTCACTTCGGTGTAGATTATGCCGCCCCCAAGGGGACTCCGGTTTCAGCGGCTGGCGATGGCGTTATCTTTGACGCCGGGCGTACGGTTGCGTATGGAAATCAATTATTTATCAGGCATTCGGGCGGCTATGTCACCGGCTATGGACATCTCTCGGCGTTTGCTAGGGGCATGAGAAACGGCGTAAAGGTCACTCAGGGTGAGATCATCGGATATGTAGGCGCAACTGGATATGCCACCGGCCCCCATCTTGATTACAGGGTTAAACTTGATGGCAAACCCATAGACCCGCTTACGATGAAGCTACCAACAAGCCCTATTCCCCTCAAACACAAAGAGGCTTTCAATACCTATGTTGCCCTGATGCGCTCTGAGCTGTCCAGGTCCCAAGTGGCAAGGCTCTCGCAAAAAACCACCAGAAATTTAAATTAGGGGTGGTCTGAAATCAGAGTTTTGATGATTTTGGTGTTAGTGCTGATGAATATGCCGCTGGCCTCAGCCGCTGAAACGGTTCGCTGCGCCTCGACAACGAGCACTCAGAACTCTGGATTTTTCGATTACATCCTACCCATATTTCAGAAGAAGACCGGCATTAAGATAGAGGTAGTCGCAGTCGGCACAGGGGCGGCTATTGAGATAGGAAAAAGAGGGGATGTTGATTTTGTCCTCGTTCACGCTAAGGACCAGGAACTAAAGGCAGTACAAGAGGGATGGTTCGTAAACCGTAAAGATGTCATGTACAACGACTTCGTGCTGATAGGGCATAAAGATGACCCAGCCGGTGTCAAGGGCGTGAAAAGTGCGGTTGCCGCGTTTAAAAATATTGCACTGAAAGAGGCACCCTTCGTCTCGCGAGGAGATAAATCCGGCACGCACACTAAGGAGCAGGCTATCTGGAAAGAGGCCGGTATTGACCCAAAAGGCAAGGGCTGGTATCTTGAAGCTGGGCAGGGTATGGAGAGGACTCAACGCGTCGCCGACGAGCATAAGGCATATACCCTTACCGACCGCGGCACATGGCTCGCAAAAAAGGATAAACTCGACCTTCAAATCCTACTCGAAGGAGACCCCATACTATTTAATCAATACGGTGTGATGGCCGTAAACCCTGAAAAATATAAGCACGCCAAATATAAGGAAGCCATGGAGTTCATAAACTGGATTACATCAAAGGAAGGGCAGGAAGCCATCGCCAACTACAAAAACGGTGGCAGTCTTTTCATACCAAATGCAAAGAATTAGAGGATTAACGACGAAGGGGGGGTAACCCCCCCTTCACCCCATAGTTTTGCACATGTTTTGTCTATTGAGTTTGGGCTGCCGCCCGTTGGCGGCTTCAGTGCTCCACATACAGGGCGTCAAGTTTGTCTTTGAATGCCTCGTAGATGTTCCGTCTTCGCAGTTTCAGCGAAGGGGTCAGAAACCCTCGCTCCGGCGTCAGGTGCCCGTCGTATATATGAAATTTCTTTATCGTCTCAAACGACGCAAGGTCATTATTTATTTTGTCAACGCTGTTTTGGACGAGGGCAATTATTGCCTCGTTTGTAACCAGTTCTGTGAAGCTCCCGAATGTTATGCCCTGTTTCTTTGCGTATGCGGCGATGGCGTCTTGTTTTAGTGTTATCAGCGCTGTGAGGTACTTTCTTTCGTCTCCATAAACTACGATATGTTCAATGTAGGGGTCGTCCTTAAAGCGCAGTTCAATAAGCTGCGGGGATATGTTCTTCCCTCCCGACGTCACTATCAGCTCCTTTTTCCTGCCTTTTATTTTGAGAAACCCCCGCTGTGTAAACTCCCCCAGGTCCCCGGTCTTAAACCATCCATCCGCGTCAAAGGCCTCCTTTGTGGCGGCCGGGTCTTTGTAGTATTCCCTAAAGATATTTAAACCCTTTGCAAGGATTTCCCCATCCGGGGCAAGCCTCAACTCTACGCGCGGGAATGGTTTACCGACAGTGTCGAAATCAAAGTCGTCCTTTTTGTTCATCGTCAGCGTGGGTGAGCACTCGGTAAGGCCATAGCCTTCAATAAGCAAAAGTCCGGCGTCGTAGAAGAACGCCTTTATCTCACGCCTTAGCCCCGCCCCACCGGAAAGACAAAACCTAAGCCGTCCTCCCGTCAGTTCCCTGAGTTTCGCTATCTGTTCGTTCTTGTGGCCTGAGGACGCCTTCGCAGTAAGATATAACTTTTCCCAATAGGCCGGCACACTTATGAATATCGTCGGCCTCACCGTCGGCATATCAGAAAGTACGGCCACAGGGGTCGTGAAATATGTCGTAAATCCAAGCGTATTGCCAAGGCCAAGTTCGCCCCAACCAAAGATGTGCGACATGGGTAGCCAGAGCAAATCCACCATTGTATCGGGAATCAGAGGGCTTAGTACGTCTATCCAGTCACCGGCGTTTACGTACAGGTTTTCATATGTCAGCACAACGCCCTTGGGAGGGCCGGTTGTGCCGGAGGTATATAGTATCGTGGAGACATCGTCTTTGGTTATCAGCTCCGCAAGACGTTTAAAGCCGTCAGGGGCGTCGCAGACCAGCCCCTCACCAGTGGCGTATACATCGTCCATAAACACGATTTTATCTTTCAATTCCTTAAGATTCGCGACGTCTGGCGTAGAGTTAGCTCTCATATCCATGAGGATAATTTTTTTAATAAGCGGCAGGCTGCCCCATATCTTATGTACGGTGGGGAGCATGTCCAGCTCGGTTATCAGAATCTCAGAGTCTGAGTGCGTGAGGATATACTCAACTTCCCTGGGCGTGTTTGAATGATAGACGGGGACAAACACGCCGCGGCAGGCGTGGATAGCCATAAGACATATCGGCCACTGGATACGGTTTTTAGCATACACTGCCACTTTTGTGTTTGGACCGACGCCGAGGTGGCTAAGATACAGGGCCGCCTTTGATGAGTACGAAAGGAAATCCCGCCACGTTACGTTTAATTGGCCGCCGCCCGGAAGCGACACCACAAACCTGATCGCCTCCGGCTCACTATTATTTCTTTCTATGAGAACCTGTGCCTCTGTTTTGAAAGCTATTCCATTTTCCATAAGATTTGTCCCCTTTAAGATTCGTCCCCTTTTTTTGTATTTTACATTATTATCTTCAAAATGATAAACGGGCAATTTACTTATTCGTGGCAGCTCTGTTAGAATACCCCATTAAGATCGCTAACTGAGGAGGATAATATAGTGGCAAGCTGTTATGTATGTGGAAAGGCAAAGAAGGTCGGCAATAACGTCAGCCATGCCAACAACAGGACGAAGCGGTGGTTTCATCCCAATCTCCAGCCTGTCAGGGCAATAACTGACAAAGGGCCAAGAAAGGTGTCCGTATGTACAAGATGTCTTCGTTCGGGCAAGGTAAAAAAGGCCATTTAGCAGGCATTTGTGAGCAGGCTTCAGAGGGCTGCAACACTCATAGAATCCCTTGCCGAGCATCTCGGTATGGTGGATTTGATGACGCTGGAGAGGATAAAAAATCGTTGGCACACGCTGATTGAACCTCCAACCTCGCTTAACGCCCAACCCGTATTTTTCAAAAACGCCCAGCTCGTAATCAATGTCGAGTCCAATGTCTGGATGAAAGAGCTTTCATTCCTCAGAGGTGAGATTCTCTCAAAGCTGGGTGAGTTTGGAGTTGCCTCAATTAAATTGAGGCCGGGGCCTGTCGTATGGCCAGAGCAGATAACACCGCCCACAACTGGCACTGCTCCAATTGATGCCGCGCTTACCGCGGGGGAAACGGCATATGTGGAGTCACTCTCCGCGGATATAAAAGACGACGAGTTGAGAGAGGTGCTGTGCAGGACAGCGCTGAAATCATTCGCCCGAATGAAGGCCGTCAGCAGGCGATGAGCAGACTGCAAGTTTGTATTGAGAATTTGCCTCATCAAACACGATTATTATGCGGGGATTATTATAATAGTGCGAGAAGGAACTTTCCGTATTTGAAGGCAAGAGAGACATTCCCCTCAATTTCGTGTACGGTTTGAAGGAATTCGAAGGACTGTTCCATCGTTTGCATCCCTAATGCGCGGTTCTTTCCAACCTCTTTGTAAATCTTCTCCAATTGATTCGTTCGTATCAATTCTGATATTTTTTTCGTATTATGCAAAATCTCCATTGCAGGGACCGTCCCCACAAAGTCTTTAAGAGGCAGCAGTTGTTGCCATATGATGGTTCTCAAAACCCGTGAGAGCTGATAGCTTGCAAATTTTTGCTCACTCTCATTGTAAAAATTAAGCATCCTGTATATTGCCTCGCCCGAACCGCCAAATGTTCTCATAACCGCTATTACCAATATACCGGCGTCCGCCGCGTTCATGGCAAGGCTCATCTCGTCTTTGCTCTTTATATCTGTAAGGACTATTACGTCTGCCTTACTTCTAATCGCGGTATTAATAGCGGTTGTAAAATTCAGGGTGTGGTATCCAACCTGGCGCTGGTCTATCAGTGAAGACTGGTTGGCATGATAATATTCAATTAAATCCTCTATGGTTATAATGACTTTTTTCTTGTTAATATTTATATGCTCAATTATGGCCGCAAGCGTGGTGGATTTACCCGATCTCGCCTCACCTGTTATTAAGACAAAACCCTCCTCTAAATCGGCAATTTTTTCAAGAGATTCCTTTGGTCCTAAATCCTGCAATTCAGGTATTTTGCGTGGAATTATACGGCAAGCCGCACCGATGCCCTCCTGGCTGTGATAAAGATTAATCCTGATACTGCCAGTTTCGTCGCTTACGTACATCAGCTCCATATCCAGTTGCTTTTCAAATCTCTGTATCTCGCCCTTATCCAATATCCCATATACCAGACGTTTGAGTTCCTCCTGCCGGTAAAAAGGGCTCTCCAAAAGTTTGTGAAACTTTCCGTGGCGCTTAAGCACAGGACACTCATCAACAGAAAAATATATATCAGAGGCGTTAATCTCACGAGCGGCTATTAAATAATTAACTATCTCGGGCACATCCGCCCTGGGTTTGTTTATCGCCTCGATTTTATGTATAAACTCTTCTGCATCTACCCAACTGTCATCATCTTCATGTGAGTTACCCATGTTAATATATGCCTCCTTTTAGTAATAAGCCTCTTTTACAGGATTTACATAATATGAATAAGTATCATCTCTGAATTTTTTTGCGGCCTCTTTGTTTAAAATATCTTTACCGGCGGCCTCAGCCAATGCCTGTGTTATGGTTATCATCCCCCTGACAGAGCCTGCTGCCATTGTCGGCCTTAGAAGATGATATCTCTCGTTATATATCAGGGAGGATATTACAGCGTCGTTAAGAAGCATTTCAAAAACTGGCAATACTCCGGTACCATCTTTTTTAGGTAACAGATTTTGCCACAACACCGCTTTTAAGGTTGCCGCAAGTGTTTTTCTCGCTTCCTTTCTATCATTCTCAGGGAAACACTCTATCATTAGCCGAAGGGCCTCAGAAACACCTCCGTTTGTGCCTACCGCGGCTATCACCAAAATACCTTTCCTTGCGGCCATCAGCGAAAGGCTCATCGTTTCATACATGGGAAAGCCGTCTATGGCAATCACTGACGCATCCCCTACGGTTTTATCGAATTCACTTGTCAGATTCAAAATGTCAGATATTCTGATAAACGGCTGCTTCACCGTTGAGAGCCAATCTCTATGAAGATACTTAAGAGACTCTTCCATCACAACAATTCTTTTAGAATAATTTTTATTAATAAAATCAACCAACGAAGCCGCTGTTGTACTTTTGCCGGAGTTTTTTTTCCCAATTATTAGTATCAGCCCCGACTGCGTGTGGACAAGCTTTTTGATTCTGTCAGGGAAACCCAAAGACTCTATCTCTGGCACCTCATCAACAACGGGGCTTATTGACAACATGTAACCATTATATCCATGAGACACCTGCACCTTAAACTTTCCTGTCTCCATGGATTCATAATTAAAATGCGCCTCCATAAAAGGTTTTTTCACCTTTACAGTTGAGCTGTTAATGAGTAAATTAACGAATCCAACGGTAGTTTTTTCGTTTATAGGCACCACGGATTCGACCCTTGACAGCGCATTCCCTATTCTGATATATGGAGCCTCTTTCGGGGTCAGGTAGAGCATGTCCCCCCTTTTTTCAGTCAGGATACCGCAAAGAGAGTCGAAAAAATCTGCCCCCTTTATTTTCATTGTTCACGATTATCGGTAATTGCAAGCCGTTGCGGTTGTTTTAAATACTTGCCTATATAATTGTTATTAAGCAATCTGTTATATAAAGGTCCGGCGCTTTTTGCTAAAAAATATGCAGACAGCATTAAAATTGGTATCCCAGGTATTCCAGGCAGAATAAGGGTGATTATTCCCAGCCCTGCCAGCAGAACTCCAACAATCTCGTATAATCTGTTCGGTCTGGTGTCTTCATTAACCTGCACGAACATGGATTTCTCTAAGGATATATTATAAGCGTTGCTGGTAACGACTATATTCATAGTAATAGCGTTCATGTTTATTAATATATCTGTCTCACTAATCACTTGCTCATCATAGTATATAGTCATGCTGCCGCAGCAGTTGTTCAGCGATGTTTCTCTGATGCCCGGCAGAGCGAGGATTATTGTATTGACAGCCGTACTCAGAGGCTTATTTGCCACGAAGGCCTCAGATACCACCCTCAGGCGTCCGGAAATGGAATGCTTAACCTCAAATGGAATATACACTTCCATGCCCACCGTAGTCAGGCTCCCCTCAGGCGGGCAAGCGCAACCAGACACACACTCAGGGGTGGACTCTGTTGCAATGATGTTAGTCATTTTCGTCCTGTTGTTCGTGTTTCAGTGACTGCACTAAGAGCTGCTCGATTACTTTAGCGGACTCATATTGTTTAAGAGAGCTGTAGCCAAAAAATAAGAGAACCAGCCATGCGGGAGTCGGAAGAGCCGGGGCTAAAAGAAGTGTAAAAAGCCCGGCAGACATGGTTGTTGCCGAAATCACAGTGTCTTTCCTGAACACGCCCGACCGTGAAAAGGTTTTTATCATTTGCCCGTAAACATCGTTTACCGTGATCTCATCCCCATTGATTGTTATTTCTATGGCACCGCTTTCACCACGACACAAGGCATTCAGTATCTCCTCATATGTGCCGGTAAAATTCGGAAGCGACATTATAAAATCCATCTGCTCACTGAGCCTTGTTATTAAATTGCCCGCGTCACAGCTCCTATCATCAAAATAAAGGGTCACCGAAGCGGCATAACGGCTAACCTGCGCTGTTTTTATCTCTTTTACCCTTTTTATGGCAGCACCAAAAAAAACAAAGAACACCCTCATGTCCATATCGGTTTCAACCTTTAGCCTGAGCCGTCCCTTTATGTGATGAGCCGCCTTTAGCTTATATGTGCCTGTCATTTCCTTTCAGCCTTTGCTTGCGCCTCTTTTATCTTTTCAAGCTCATATTCGGCCTTGCTCTCTGCCGCTATGTCTTTAAATTCCTCAAACGAGTGGCAAAACGAGGAGAACAAGGAGTCTTTTATAGAATAAAACAGCTTCATCAGACTTTTAATAAAACCCTTGTTGGGGAGCACTTTTGTAAGTAACACTACCACAAGTCCACCCACTATGCCGGCAATTATATATCCCATATTACGCCTTGACCATCGCCTCTGCCTTTGCAGCCTTTTCAGCGTCGTACTCTGACTTGCTCTCAGCAATAATGTCTTTAATTGACTCCAGCGTCTCCCCTCCGCCGGAGGCTACCGCTCCCGTAACCGAATACCCCATCTTTATAACTCCCTTTACAACATTCCTTAGAACATCAGTTTTACCCGCAACATAAACTACCGCTCCACCAAATATCCCAGCCAATACCGTTTCCATATCGTCCTCCTGATAAGTGATATATTCTGTTTCTAGTATACCTAAGGCATACATAAATAGCAAGTACCTGTTAACGCCCCTTGAGTTTCATTCTTATTATAGGTTTCATACCATTGATACAGGCTATGATGGCCGAGCCATTGCTGATAAGTGTGCTCAGGACAGGAGAGATCAAATTAAACGCCGCAAGGGCATACGCCACTACGTTAAGCCCCCCTGTTATCGCGTAGTTTTCCTTGATCAGTTTTATGGTTTCCTTGCTTATCTCAAATGCCATAGGAATTTTATGCAGATTGTCGTCAAGCAGGATTACCCCGGCGGTTTCTTTTGTAATATCCGCCCCACCCTTTACAGAAAACCCGATGTCCGCATAAGAAAGCGCTACGGAGTCATTTATCCCATCGCCAACGAAAGCCACTACGTGGCCCTTTTTCTTTAAATCTATCACAACCTCGGCCTTTTGTTCAGGCAGCACCCCGGCAATACATTTGTCCATACCCAGCATCTTTGCCACCGGATAGGCCACCTTTTTCACGTCCCCCGTTAGCATTATGACATTGGTAACGCCCACACGGTGAAGCTCGTCTATCATCGCCTTAGCCTCTTTGCGTATCTGGTCACTGAAGGAAATAATACCGGCAAGCCTTCCGTCTATTGAAATATACAACGCCGCTTTGCCGTCGCTGATAAGTGTGTCGGTGACGATTACAATCTCATCGTCTATGGGTACGGAGTTTTCATTAAGCAGCCTCAAGCTCCCAACAAGCACATTTTTACCGGCTATCAAGGCATCCACTCCGCGTCCAACGCGGTACACAACGGTATCTCGTATTTTAAGTTCAATGTGTTTACTTTCCGCGTACTTTACCACGGCTTCGGCTATCGGATGTGTCATCTGCAGCTCCGCGGTGGCCGCGTATGAGATTATCTCCTCCTCTTCATAGCCGTTAAAACCGATTACGTCCTCTACTTTAATCTCTCCGGTTGTAAGCGTCCCCGTCTTGTCGAATATTATAGTGTCGGATTTGTAGAGTTTTTCGAGATAACTCCCGCCCTTTATTAAAATCCCGTGCGATGTGGCCGAAATCATGCAGGACAACACCGCAGTCGGTGCCGAGACCCTTACTCCGGTGCCGAAATCCACAGTAAGAAGTGCCGCGAGATGGGGAAGGCTTAACGTGCTGGCGAAGATTAAAGATGTGGTAATTAGTGAGGGCATCACAACTCTGTCCGCAAACTTTTCGGCGTGGTTTTGTATTTTAGTCTCATAAAGCGGGGCTTCTTCTACCATTTTGACCACCTGCGCCACTTTTGTGTCATCGCCAGTTTTGGTAACCCTTACATACGCCTTGCCGTCTTTTATTACCGTTGCGGCAAGCACCATATCGCCAGCCTCTTTATGGACAGGGAATGACTCCCCTGTTAACACCTGCTGGTCAACGATTATTTCACCCTCTGTTATTTCACCGTCAACAGGGATAAGATTCCCGACGTTTAAGGAAACTACCTCCCCGACTTTGATATCTTTGACCCGAACCTTTACCTCAACCTCACCCCTTACCACCCACGCGTAGTTCTCCTGGAAATCCAATAACTTTCTGATCGTTCTATGCGAACTGGACGCCGTGAGATCTCTTATATAATCGCCAAGGTGAATCAGCCAAACCATAGCGGAGGCGTTTATAACGTCTCCGGTAAGCAGGCCCACAGTCAGGGCTGCGGCGTCAAGAAAGTCCACGTTTAATCTGTGTTCATTCGTAATACACTTGTAAGTTCGTTTATAAACTGGCACGGCGATATAAAGAAGCATTGGATAGACGATGGCAAGGGCAAGCACCGGAACGCCGCCAAGCCCAAGACTCAACCCCATCGCAACCGACGCCCATCTGAAATAAGACAGCGAAATTTCCTTGTCCTCGGTTTTTACCTGAACCGGCTGTGCCTTTAAGCCCACAACATCTGATATAGTCATTGCGGAAACCGACTTCACTATTACATCCGTTGCGGTGGTGTCTTTATCGTAGTAGATGGTAAAACTCCCGCAGAAGTAGTTAACATCCACATCGGTCACGCCGCTTTGTGTTTTTAAGTAATTGCCAAGCGTTACGCTCAAATCTTTATACGAGGCCAGAAGTGCGACGCAAATCCGAATCCGGCCTGTTATGGAGTGCTTAACGGTACAAGACAGGCGCATCTTGAGCAAAGCGCTGTTAACCTCTAAAACTGCGGATGAACTTTTAATAGGGGCTTCACCGCATACCCCCGCACTGACAACATTAGCGGGACCAACTACGTTGGATGTAATTGCTGAACCATGCGAAGCCGCCTTCCCCGGGTACATATGCCCGGCGTTTGTCTCTGTCGGAATCTGCCCATAATCATCATCTGTTTTTGGTAATGTCTCCATTATCCTCCTTCATGTTACAAAACATGCTACAAAAACTAGGGCATTTTACTCAATATATAAAGAAATAAGCAATGCCTAAGATAATATACAATGCCAAAAGCTGCACGCCCTCCATCCAATGCGTCTGCCCATCGGAGGCGATAAAATGCACTAAAAAGGCAGAAAATAATATTGAAAGGGTCTCAAGCGGAGTAAATGTCAAATCCATAGGTGCAGGGCCGACAAAGTAACTGATAAAAACCAGCACCGGGGCCAAAAACATTGCCACCTGAGAGCTTGAGCCAATGGCTATTGAGACAGATACGTCCAACTTGTTTTTAAGCGCCATAAGGATTGCGGTGCTATGTTCTGCGGCATTGCCAACCAACGCTACGACTATCACGCCGACAAATACCTCGTTCATCCCAAACGACTTAGTTGCCGACTCCAGTGAACTAACCAGAAATTCACTCATAAAGCTGATTCCCACCGTAGCGGCCAGGAGCACGTTGATGGACTTAGTGGCGCTCCAGCTCTCTCCGGGTTCATCGCCGTGCGCCTCTGCCTCGCCAACTCCATATAAGTGTTTGTGGCTTTTCAGCGAAAATACGAGGCTCAGTACATAGGTAACAAAAAGCACTATGGCAATTGCGAGGCTTAATTTAAGGCTCAGATTCCCTACAACCGCTTTAGTTAAAGAGTGCTCTCCTAACAGTGTGTTGATGACTGTGGGGACTACGAGGCCGAAAGAACAGAGTACCAGCATTGTAGAGTATAGGCCGGCAGTTGTGGCGCTGAAGTGCACAATCTTTTGTTTTAACCCTCCGGCTATGAAACTAAGCCCGAGGACAAGCAGGATATTGCCGATAATAGAACCTGTTATCGAAGCCTTTACGACGTCATACATTCCGGCTTTGATAGCGATGACCGCGATAATAAGCTCAGCCGCGTTGCCAAATGTCGCATTGAGGAACCCGCCGATACCGGGTCCGACTTTTTCGGTCAGGTGTTCGGTTGCCTTGCCCATTATCGCCGCCAGAGGTATGATGGAAATAGCGGACGCGGCAAAAATCATCGTGCCGCTTGCATGTCTAAGCTCAAGTATTACAGCAATTGGAATGAAAACAAGGAAGTAGTCCAATATCCCAATTTCATATTTACCTATTTTTATCATATATAAAGCCTCCTGGAGTAACTACAACCACTTGAGCATCCACCCAAGATAAAACACGTAGATGAGTAAAAACATCGCGCCCTCATACCTTGAAGGCTTCTTGTCAATAACGACAAAGGTAAAAATTATAGAGCCAAACAGCATCACGGGCAACCCCTTGTTTATGGTATCCGCGGCAACCAAAAGCACCCCCGGGTTGGGAGTAAAATAACTAAACAGAGAAGCCACGCCAATTACGAAGAAAAAGTTAAATATCCCTGAGCCGACGACGTTACCAAGGGCAACGTCAAGTTTGCCCCTTCTGGCATACTTGTAGGAAATCATCAGCTCCGGCAAAGAGGAGGCAATGGAAACCGCGGTACCGGCTATGACTCCTTCATTTATGTGAAATATTTGAGCAATTTCACTAATATAATCCACAGTCCATTCGCCTCCGAAATAGAGCATTACAGAGCTGGCAACAAGCAGGACATATGTGAACATTGTTGCGGGGAGTGCCTCACCTTCCTCTTCCGCCTCAGACGCCAACTCAGGCTCATGGCCTGGTTTTCTCCCAAACACCGACCAGATGTAGAGGGCAACTCCGATAAGAGAAAGAACTCCGTCTGAGGTCTTATAGTGGCCGCGAAAGGTCATGAAGGTAAAAAGGGCGTTTGCGGTAATAAAAAAAGGTATATCTATATTTATAAGTTCAACTTTGATGTGTTCGCCTTTAAAAAACAAAAAGGCGATTCCAAGCACTAAAAAGGTGTTTGTAATGTTTGAGCCGATGACAGAACCAGCAACAATCGTCGTAGAGCCTTTTAAAACGGCAAAAATAGACGCAATCATCTCAGGCAGACACGTGCCAATGGAGATTATCACCGCTCCAATGACAAAGCCGGAAAGTTTAAGAGTCTTGCCGATACGCTCCGCGCAATAAGTAAACTTATCCGCCCCGAACACCAAAAGGGCGATTCCCACAAAAAGCATCAAAAAAACGAAGACCACGCTATGTTCCATCTGCCAACACCTCCGAAAAAACCGACCGCTCCGTAAAGCATATCATATCTGATGGTTAAAAATATAGTGCCGCCGTAACAATGGGATATGTCAGGAAAATAAGTTTACAAAAATATCACAATACTTAACCACTTTTAAATATGTGTTAATATGTTATTGACCTTGTCCTGGAAAACCATCATCTTCAAGCCTCTCTTTTAACTTGAGTAAAAACTCGCTTTGTCGTGAATTAGGTATCTTTTCCGGTATGCAGCAAGCAACCCGAAGCAGCCTTTTCTCTTCGTCGGTAATATGTGAATTGGAACTTACCCATCCCGCCAATTCCTGCCAATAACTTTGCCCGAGCTCAATGACGGTGCTCTGCGCCATGATGGTATTATCTGTTCGCTGTTGCGAGCGTGCTTCGCGTAGTATAGAGCGCTCTTCCTCAGGCTTAACCAGTCCTGCAAGCACATTATTACTCAACTTAATTGTTAAATCCTGAACCCGTCTCCAGCAGGTTTCCTTTTTACACCATTCACCAACATTTTGAAAACCGGTATCAGGAGCAGAGATTACCTTGTAAACATAACCTGCGATAACTTCAATCTGATTTTCCATTTCTCCAGATAAACATTGACTATTCCATATGGCACGAAAATTTATAATTCTCCCGTTACCGGTCATATTAACCAGTTGTGAGAATTTAGCTATGGTATATGTAACAGTCTGAGCGCGCCAGCCATTCTGATACCAATCCTGCCTGGATACAATTCGTTCAGTCTGTCTGAAAATTATTGCTTTAGCAACAAGTCGCCTGAAATATTCTTCATTAAAAAAAGTGTCCTCCTTTTCCCATTTATCATCAACATATCCGGCAAATTCCCGAAAGTTTTTCTGGGCACCAAGACTTACTTTATGCGGCAGACAGTTCCACGAATTCTCAAATTTTGCAATATCCGTTTTAGTCATCATTTGTTCCCGTGGATTCTGCAGAAGAAAACTCCTGCGAGCTGCAGGTGTCAGAGGCGATTGTTCATTAAGGTATTGTCCACGGGCACGTTCGTAGAACCATCTGGTACCGTGCTGAGTTCCTCCGCCAGCAGGAGCCCATATTCGTCTGGAAATATCTTCCATACGCACGTGAAAAGGATGATTTGCGAAAAAGTCAGCATCAGCAACCTTGTTTTGGCTGTTAGCATACCGGGAAATATTAGGAACAACTTTTTGGGCTTTTTCTGGTGCAAGAACAGATAACTTCATTTGGACGAAAGTATGCTCAAGGCTTGCCTTATCCTTTCTCCTGGCGCTTGAAAGAGAGGCCGTTGTTTGTCCTCCGTTAACAATCTGAAGGTGTTTAGCCCCCGTTATCATCAACTTTCCGTTTGAACTTTCAGACGTTTTCACTTCAACCGCTGTCACAGTGATTCCGTTGTTATAGGGTAAGCGTCAAGAAAACCCCATCTTTACAGTGGGGGTAGCAGATGTCATAAT
>NZ_JBJUSG010000044.1:0-24969 GCF_046044395.1 Candidatus Magnetominusculus dajiuhuensis
AATAGGACATTTCTATTTTGGTAAGAATAGGACATTTCTACTTTGGTACGACACAGGACAAAAATTTACTTGACAAATACACATAATAATGTTCAGGATATATACATGTAAATTCTATGGGAGGGTGTTTGGTCTGTTTGTAATATAGGGTCTACCTGTAAATTATTGATCTTCAGATTTGTAGTCAGAAATAAGGGGGATAAAGTGATGAGTAAAGTTCAGAGGTTGTTATTTAATAAGGTCACGTTCTTTCTTTGGTTAGCATTGCTTGGATTTTTTGTCATGTTCGTACCAAAACCGTCTTACGCCACAGGCTGGGGCTGGTCGGATTCACTGAATAGCGTCTCCTTTAACTGGAATAGCGTGGCAGCGAGTTCAGATGGCAGCAAAATATATGCCATGGTTGTCTCGGGGGACATTTGGTTTTCTGATGATTCAGGCGTTACATGGTCAGATATCAGCCGTACAGGTGGAATTCCAAATAATGCGCCAGGCTCTAAACAGTGGATGAGCATAGCAGCGAGTGCAGACGGCCAGACACTGGTTGCCGCTTCTTATGAAGGCGACGTTTGGATGTTCTACGCTCCCACGGGTTACTTAATTGACGGCGGACTGTGGACAAATATGAACACCGCGGGGTCATCCGGGCCAGGCAGTGATCAGGACTGGAAACAAATATCATTGAATTCAAGCGCCAATGATGGCGGTACTATAGTTGCCGCTATTGATAGCGGGGATGTCTGGACGTGTACATATACGCAGGATGTAACCACATCGGTAGTTACCTCTGCCACATGGACAGATATCAGCAACAGGTCAGAAGTTCAAACCAAAGGATGGTCGGGCGTTGCAACGGACTCAAGCGGCAGCGCGGTATATGCCGCGGTTACCAACGGGGATATTTGGAAGTACAATGGGACAGCGTGGACAGATATTAGCACAGGTACCGCGGGAGTTACCGGCAAAAACTTCGTGAATATAGCATTGAGTTCAAACGGCAGTACTCTGGTTGCCGCTATTACTAACGGGGATATCTGGAAATACAACGGTACCACATGGACAGATATTAGCACAGGCACCCCAGGAGTTACCAACCAAAACTGGTGGGGTGTGGCAATTAATTCAACCGGTAGCGCTATAGCCGCCACTGTTTATGGAGGGGATGTTTGGAAGTACAGCGGGACGGCATGGGTGGCTATGACCACCACGGGTACACCCCATCCTGGCACCCAAAACTATTCGGGTGTAGCAATCAATTCAGGCAATATAGTTGCCGCTATTTATGGCGGGGATATATGGACTTATACATTTAATACCACCACATGGGCAAAGACCTACCCACAATGGAATAGTGTGGCGTCAAGTTCAGACGGTAGTACACTAGTAGCCGCCGTATCTGAGGGTGATATTTATATGTCTTCAGATTCAGGCGCCACATGGACAGATATCAGCTTAGCAGGCACAATTGAGCCGCTCGTCCAACCTTGGCAGACTGTGGCAATGAGTTCAGACGGCAGTAAAATAGTTGCTGATGCTTATTCAGGGGATATCTGGACATATGACGGCACCACATGGACAGATATTATTGCCACAGGCACAAATTCGCCGTCCTCCGGGTCATGGAAGGATTTAGCAATGAGTTCAGACGGCGCCGTTGTATTTGTGATGATTGGTGGTGGTACAGGACATATTTGGAAGTACACAACTGGCAATAACACGTGGACAGATATCATAGCCACAGTACCAGGAGCTCCAACCTTAAATAATGGAAGCGGCCAAACATGGGCAAGGATAGCATTGAGTTCAGACGGCAGCACTCTGGTTGCCTCTATGGATAGCGGGGATATTTGGAAATTTAACGGTACCACATGGACAGATATCAGCACAGGCACCTCAGGAGTTACCAGTCAAACATGGGCAAGGATAGCATTGAGTCCAGACGGCAGTACTTTGTTTGCGGCTATTACTAACGGGGATATATGGAAGTATAACGGCACCACATGGACAGATATCAGCACAGGCACCTCAGGAGTTACCAACCAAAGCTGGACGGGTGTAACATCAAACTCAAACGGCACAAGGCTGGCAGCCGCTATCTATGGAGGAGATATATGGACATATCAAAATGGCACATGGGCAGCGAATAACGTAAACAGCGGCACAAACAATTGGCAGGGCATAGCGTCGAGCTCAGACGGCACGAAGCTGATTGCCGCCGTTAGCGGCGGGGACGTTTGGCTGGGACATGATGTTTTGGGTGCCTCTTCCACTAACCTTGCATTATCCTCAGGCGCAAATCCATCTTTGCCAGGGGCATCGTTAACCTTTACGGCTACCGTATCAGGCAGCGGCACACCGACAGGCTACGTTTCATTTAACGATAGCGTTGACACCATTACAGGCTGCGGCGCGGTTGCGTTAGCCTCCGGAAGCGCCTCATGTACTACATCTGCCATTACAACATTAGGCGGCCACACGGTAACGGCAGCTTACAGCGGGGATGCAGGCAATACATCGTCATCGGGCACTGTGGGCCAGACCGTAAGCAAGGCAAACAGCACAACGGCAGCCGTCACGGCAACGCCTGGCAGTACGCAGCCATATGGCACAGTGATAACCTTCCATACGACGGTATCGGGTTCAGGCGCCACACCAACCGGCACGGTTACATTTACCGCCTCAGGCAGCGGTGGTGCCGTTACTCTTGGGGGAACATGTGCCAGCGGGGTTGCACTCTCAGGCGGAAACGCGTCATGCCAGACATCGGGCTTAGACCTTCCTAAGTCAGGCAGCCCTTATACAATAACAGCGTCTTACGGCGGTGACACAAACTATAACACATCGTCAAACACGGGGACTCAGACTGTAAACAAGGCCACCAGCACAACGGCAGCCGTCACATCAACGCCTGGCAGTACGCAGCCATATGGCACAGTGATAACCTTCCATACGACGGTATCGGGTTCAGGCGCCACACCAACCGGCACGGTTACATTTACCGCCTCAGGCAGCGGTGGTGCCGTTACTCTTGGGGGAACATGTGCCAGCGGGGTTGCACTCTCAGGCGGAAACGCGTCATGCCAGACATCGGGCTTAGACCTTCCTAAGTCAGGCAGCCCTTATACAATAACAGCGTCTTACGGCGGTGACACAAACTATAACACATCGTCAAACACGGGGACGCAGACTGTAAACAAGGCCACACCCACGATAGCACTTGGTGCGAACAAGGCTTCTCCGCAGGTATATGGCACATCAATAACCTTTACGGCTACGGTAACAGGTACTGGTCCGCTGACAGGTACTGTCGCATTTGCAGATGGTTTAACTCCAATATCGAACTGCACAACTGTTACGTTATCCGGCACAACAAGTGGTTCAACAGCCCAATGTTTCCCTACATTGACGGTGGGTAGTTCCCACTCCATAACGGCGACTTATAGCGGCGATTCTAATAACAATGCGTCGGCACTGAGCACAGCTATCCCTTTTACTATATCGGCACTATACACAGTAACCCCATCGGTTATCGGTGGACATGGTTCAATAGCAGCTAATGCTGGTACAACCACCACCGGTGCCGGACTGAGCTTTACCATTACGCCTAATGCCCATTACGTATTCAGCGGTGAACTTCTTGGCACATGCCCTCTCGGTTCTTACACCGGTTCCACTCCGACATTCAACAGCCCGACGACTTCAGCAACAACCTACACTACGGGGACGATAACGTCAAATTGCACGGTGGTCGCAGTGTTTCATTCGGCTTCTCTTAATAGCTGGGTGTCCCTGCCCTCCGGCACGGCCAACAGGTTAAACGCCATAGCCTCCGACGGCACTCAACATATAGTTGCCGTAGGCCAGAACGGCACGATAGTCGCATCCTCAGACGAGGGTTCGACATGGAGTACAAAGATATCCAACACTACAACATCCCTCAGTGGCGTAGCCTTTGGCAGCGGTGGGACGGTTGTAGCGGTAGGAGGCAGCCGCTCAACGCTTGGCTCCCCTGTAATACTCAGTTCGTCAGATTACGGGGAAACCTGGACAACAGTATCACAGTCGGTTACGACAAAGGCCCTGCTCGGCGTGTCATACAACAACTCCCTGTTTGTGGCAACCGGTTATGGCGGGACAATCCTGACATCCCCCGACGGCACAACATGGACAGCGAGAGCCTCAAATATAACAGGCACGCTCTATAAGTCAACATATTCAACCATAAGCGGCAGCGGCCAATATTTTGCGGTTGGAGACAATGACACGGTTCTGTCTTCAGGCAGCGGCGCAAGCTGGACGAAAAATGCGATTACCGGCAGCTCATACTCAGACAACCTGACGGCGGTGTCGTCCGGGGCCAACGCCATCGTTGCATTAGGGCAGTCAACGGTTGAAACATCTTACGTAATATCGAAAAACGGGACGTCGTGGTCAGGTTCAGCCACCAATAATAGCGGTGCGCCTACGTATAGGGTGTCAGACCTTGCATACGGCGATGCCACGTATATAGGGGTTGGGCCGGGAGGCCAATTAATTTACTCTGATGACACAGTGTCGGGTTCGGCGTCAGTGTTACCATTGACCAGCGGCGTAACGAAAAACCTCAATGGCGTAGCGTACTCGGCGGCGCAGACGGCGTTTTTAGCGGTAGGCGATAACGGGACAATTCTTGCGATGTCTTCCATAAGCCCAGACCTGACAACAGTGATGTTTCCTTCTACGGCGGTCAGCAACACCTCTGCCACCCAAACGGTAACCATAACGAACACGGGAAAGGCAATTCTTAACCTGAGTTCCTTAACCTTGTCGCCTGACGCAACACAATTTCACATCACCGGAGGCGGCACCTGCGGCACGGCAGCAGGTGCGATTTCAAAAGCGCTGGCAGCCGGCGCTTCGTGTACGGTTACATTAAACTTTACGCCGCTGGCAACTGGTTCTATTGACGCGATTCTGAAGATAAACTCAGACGATGTCACATTCCCCGTCAAATGGATACCTCTGGCTGGCGCGGGCTTCACGCAGGGCGGCGGTCCAGGCGTCATACATGTTGACGACGTAACGAATGCCACTACCAATATATCGTCTGAGGCGTTTGGCGGCGTTGCGAAACTCTCCAAAAAGATAGTGACCCTTGAGGTAAACAACGTCGGAGGCAGTTCTATTACCTTGGGCGCTAATCCTATAACGATAAGGGGCGGCTCGGGGCAGTTCACAACCGCTGACAGCAGTGGGGCTAACAGCACAAGCTGTTCAGACGCGGTCTTAGCCGCTGGAGGCAGTTGCCAATTTGATGTTACGTATGCTCCGACAGTTGTCGGCCAAACCTCCGCGACATTGACCGTAACCAGCGCTAACGCCAATCCGGCCACAGACAACATAACCTTAAGCGGGACGGGGACGACATCGCTTAGCAATATTGCCTCGATGGCCGTCACTCCAACAGTATGGGCAGTTGGCGGCCTCACAAGCGGCCAAACACAAACTACGGCATTTACGGTAACCAACACCGGAACTCTGCCTCTGTCTATCTCTTATATAGCGATGAACGGCGGGGACACGGGTTCATTCGCCACATCGTCAACCGCCTCGTGCTTATCCGGGCTATCGGTTGGCAGTTCCTGCCAATTCAATGTTACGTTTACGGCCTCAAGCGCCACTAAATCAACAACTATGGTAATAGCCGATGACACTCATCACATCTCTGATAACATTACATTGTCGGGAAGCAGTAGTGTGGTGGTAACCGCCACTGTGCCAAACGGCAACGGCTCGGTATCGCCGACATCTCAGGTTGTATCGGGCACAACGGCGACCTTTACGCTCTATCCGGCGGATTCCGACTATGTGATAGATACGGCGAACACGACAGACACCTGCAATAGCGGTGGCAAGGGTGGGTCATTAAGCGGAGCTACCTACACAATACCTAATGTCACAACAAACTGCACGATGACAGCCGCGTTTAAGTCGGCGCTAAGCACATGGACGCCGCCAATCACAACCAGCGTCAGTACAGACTTAAACGGTGTCACCTATGGTAACAGCGTAGTGGTTGCAGTTGGTGAAAGCGGTGTAATGATTTCATCAGACGGGGGGACAACATGGAGCATAAAGTCCAGCACTGCGTACCTGAAGGGCGTGGCCTATGGCAATGGCACGTTTGTAGCCGTAGGGGGCAATGGCACAGGCTCGCCTGTAATCCTCACCTCAACAGATAGCGGGTCAACATGGACTAACGAAACCGCTAATGCAACACTTAACGGCAATTCAACAACCTTAACCACTGCCCTCTATGGCGTGTCATATGTCGGCAAGAAATTCATAGCCACCGGATACGCGGGGACGATACTGTCCTCTGCGGACGGCCTGACATGGAAGGTGATGGCAAATAAGCAGACAAACGGGACGCCCCTGACAAGCACTTACCTGCGCAGGGCGGCGTACACAAACGGCTATTACGTCATAGTAGGCGACCAGATTGCCGGAAGAACCCTTGTCTCACCCGACAATGCCTCTGTTGCCAATCCCACCCCTGTATGGTACATAGGGTCTGACCTGACAACGAACTTCCCAGGTTATTCCAGTACAATAAAAGGTGTGACATATGGGAGTATCCCTATTGGCGCTGGCACCAATACAGGCACATTTGTGGCAGTTGGAGGGGGGGGATGGATAGGAACGACATCTGACGGTGTGGCAAGCTGGGTTGCCCCGTCTAACCCTCCAGGCGGTGTAACATCAACGACTTTCAATGACGTTACATTCGCTAATAACACGTTCGTGGCGGTAGGCACTGACTCCGGCTGTAACGGTGTCATGGCCACTTCCATTGACGCGGCGAACTGGACAGATCCCGCCGCTGTCTCATCTGGAACTTGCGCAGGCTCAGGAAGTAAAGGTCTTAATGGGGTAACCTACGCTAAAGACTATGGGACATTTATAGCGGTAGGCTCAAATGGCACTATCGTAACAACTCAGAAACAGCAAGCGGTATATCAAAACTATAGTGTTAGCATCTCGGTTGGAGACACATCTACGGCTGGCGGTAGCACTGTAACAAGTACATTGGTGCCGCAGGTGGGTAGCATCAACTGTGGTGTTGGCACCGGGACTTGCTCTTTGACTGGATTAACAGAAAGTCAATCTGTTACATTGACGGCGGTACCCGGAACTGGCGCGGCTTTCTCTGGATGGGACGGGGATTGCACGGGAACCAATATGCAGTTTATGTTTACGAACGGCAGTACGGGCGATAAATCTTGTACGGCCACGTTTGTATCGGCAGGCAGCGATGGCCAGCCGGTAACGAGCAAACTAGGCCCTGACGGACAAACCGCAAATTACAGCGCCACGGGCGACAGTACGCCTGACAGCCAAAAGCCGTATGTGTCGGCGTTGACAACGACAAATGCCAACGGTTCAAGCTCCTATGTAACGTTAGCGGCACCGGCCGGGAGTAGTCAGACGTTCTCAAATGTCAAGAGTGTCGCCGCTCCAACAACAGACGACCTCGTTGCTTCTGGTATATCTGTTTCAGGTAATAACAATCTCCCCGTAGGTCTGATGTCGTTTACGCTTAATAGCGCGGCGGCGACAAATACAGTAGTGCTGTATCTGCCGACAGGGACATCGGTAAATAAGGCACTGAAAAAAGATGGTGCAGGCACTTGGTTTGACTTCACGTGTGGGGCAACTCTCACGAGCAATTACTACGCTACCAGCCCACTGGGTTACGGTAGCGGCACTGTCTTATCCACAACCACCGGATGCGGTACCATAGGCACAGTAACGGTTAACGGCGTTACTAAGCCGATGATAACACTTACTTTGGTGGATGGAGGAGTAGGCGATAACGACCTGCTCAGTAACAACAGCATTGATGACCCTGTGACCTTCGCCAATATCTCCACTAATAATGGTGGAGGAGGCGGTGGCAATAGCGGTGATGGTGGAGATAACAGCGGTGGAGGAGGCGGTAGTGTGGCGTCCATAGCCGTAAGCCCGACAACAACGGATTTTGGTACGGTACAGGTAGGGGGTGTATCCCCTGCTGCTGCGGTTAGGATATCTAACCCGAAAGGGCCTTACCTGGCTATCACTTCAATATCGAATACCGGCGGTGACCCAGGGATGTTTGCAGTCTCAGCAGGCACGTGTTCAAGCCTTTCTCCTACATTTGGACCTGGAGATAGCTGTACTATAAATGTTACTTTTGCACCTACATCCAGTGGAGCGAAGTCAACCACTATGCAGATTAGTTCAAACGCAACTGTTCAGAATATAGCGTTAAGCGGTACAGGTGCCTCCTCATCACCGACGCCCACACCGTCGCCTTCACCTTCTCCAACGCCGACACCCACACCGACACCCACACCAACGCCCACTCCTACGCCAACACCCGGGCCAAATCCAACACCTACCCCGACTGTAAAAGGTGACTTCTTTGGAGACGGCAGGGCAGCCATACTGTGGAGAAATTACTCTACGGGTGAAAATGCAGTATGGGACAATGCCACTTCTGACGCGCCGCAGATGTCAAGTTTACCAACTGTTTCAGATGTTAATTGGAAATTAGCGGGGGTAGGGAATTTTGGAAGCGGCGTTGAAACCGACATTCTATGGAGACACCAAACAGCCGGTTATAATGTCGTGTGGCATATGACAGGAGCAGCTATCAAATCAGAAGAGCTGCTGGCCTCCGTGTCAGATGCTAACTGGATGATTGCGGCTACAGGGAATTTCAGCGGTAAAGGCAATACAGATATACTGTGGAGAAATACCTCAACCGGTGCGAATGTTGTATGGCAAATGAGTGGTACCACCCCCCAAACTGAGACGGCTATCACCCCGGTCACAGACACAAACTGGGTTATAGCAGGAACGGGAGACTTCAAAGGCGACAACTCAACGACCATCCTTTGGAGGAACCAGCAGACCGGTGCCATCGCCTACTGGTATATGAACGGAACAACAGTAGCCTCTGTTGGCTTATTGCCAGCGCTTACGGTTGCTGACACGAACTGGGAGATAGTGAGTACAGCCGATTTCGATGGCGACGGCAAACCGGACATCCTCTGGAGAAACGATCTCTACGGTTACGACGTTGTATGGTTTATGAACGGTATAACAATAAAGGGCGTCAAGTTGATTCAAACTGTGTCCAATACCAACTGGCACATAGCAGGACCGCGCTAATAATTGCACAGGAGCCGCCAGCCCATGTTGGGGGGCGGCTCTTGTGTATCAAGACAGTTCCGGTTAAAAGTGGTATTGACATTGGGGTCCACTTTAGACCATCAGGGACATGGAAGTTTATGATAGATTTATAACGAGGATGGCCTTGTCAGAGCGACTGAGAAAATGTCGGATATGTTGAGGGACAAAGAAGAGACCATTCGTTTACAGAATGACCACAATTTAGGCACAATCGGCAAATTAAGGCAGGTGAAATGAAGATATTTTTGATACCGATAAACCCTCGTAAACCCGCATGTTATAATGGCGGAGAGGGGGGGATTCGAACCCCCGGTGGAGTCACCCCCACAACGGTTTTCGAGACCGCCGCCTTAAACCGCTCGGCAACCTCTCCTTAGCTCTGCAAAAAACTCCCTTAACAGCCCGGCACAATCCTCCTCACGCACACCCGTTGTTACCTCTGCGCGATGGTTCAGCCGCTCATCCGTCAACAGCGTAAACAGGCTGCCCGCCGCTCCACCCTTAACATCGGCACATCCATATACTACACGGCTAATCCGCGCATTTACAATCCCCCCCGCACACATCACGCACGGTTCTTTCGTCACGTAAAGGGTCATGCCAGAAAGCCGCCATCCCTCAGCGCTGCGTGCAGCCGCCATTCTTATCGCCGTCAACTCGGCATGTGCCGTAGGGTCATGCAGCCGCTCCTTTTCGTTTCTCGCCGCGGCGATTATCCCGCCCGCGCCGTCTATGACCACCGCGCCAACGGGAATCTCACCCTCAGAAAAAGCCCGCCGCGCCTCTATCAGCGCCAGCCCCATGTAATATTCGTCCCGATCCTTCGATTTCTCATCCATCCCTCTGGATTATACACGAAATTATAAATTAAATCACTTGAAATTATTTATTATGTTCATTTATACTTGTACTTTGATAAGAGACGGGCAAAGTGCTATACGGGTAATTTGACGGCTATCATGTCAAATCAAACAATTTTTTCAAACTTAACGGAGGAAATCATGGGCAGATGGAGGGAATCATGAGCAGAAAAATGGTAATAATGGATGGTTGCGGGGCGTGTGCGCATGTCGTTCACGCAACAAGCGAGATCATAACGATCTATCCGATAACGCCGTCCAGTCCGATTGCCGAGCATTGCGACGCCAAGAGCGCCGCTGGCAAGGTCAACATCTGGGGTAATGTTCCAAAGGTTGGAATGATGCAGTCAGAGGCCGGAGTTGCCGGCGCAGTTCACGGCTCGTTAGCGGCTGGCGCGCTTGCCACAACCGTTACGGCATCGCAGGGACTTTTACTGGTCGTTCCAAATATGTACAAGATTGCAGGTGAGCTAACCCCCACCGTGTTCAGCATCACAGCACGCTCTCTGGCCGCGCAGGGTCTTTCGATATTCGGCGACCACAGCGACGTCATGGGCGCAAGATCCACAGGGTTTGCGATGCTCTGTTCAAAAAACGTTCAGGAGGCAATGGACTTCGCCTTAATCGCGCAGGCCGCAACGCTTGAGTCACGCATACCGTTTATGCATTTTTTCGACGGTTTCAGAACCTCTCACGAAGAGGCCAAAATTGAAGAGCTGACCTTCGACGACATGAAGGCTATGATAAACAACGACCACGTTTTTGCCCATCGCGCTCGGGGACTGTCCTCGGACAAGCCTACTATGCGTGGTACGGCGCAAAATCCAGACGTTTATTTCCAGGGCCGTGAGACCGTAAATCAATATTACAACGCAACCCCCGGCATAGTGCAAAAGGCGATGGACAAGTTCGCCGGCCTGGTCAACCGCCAGTATAAACTCTTCGATTACTACGGCGCCCCGGACGCAGAGCGCGTAGCCGTCATCCTTGGCTCGGCAGGCGACGTGATGTTAAGCACAATAAACTATCTTAACGCAAAGGGTGAAAAGCTCGGCCTCATCCAGGTCAGGCTCTACAGGCCATTCGATACTGCCGCCCTGATGTCGGCACTCCCCTCCACCGTCAAGGCCATAGCCGTGCTAGACCGCACAAAAGAACCCGGCGCAACGGGCGAACCCCTGTACCTTGACATCAGGACATCTGTTGGCGAGGCGCTTGAGCTTGGCATAGGCAATTTAAAGGCTTGGCCTAAGATAGTCGGCGGGCGTTACGGCCTCGGCTCGAAAGACTTTACCCCCGGCATGGCGAAGGCCGTGTATGACAATCTGTCTGAGAGCAAGCCGAAAAACCACTTCACCATCGGTATTAATGACGACATAACTCATCTGAGTCTCGATTATGACAAGAAGCTCAACATAGAAGGCAAGGATGTGTTTCGCGCTATGTTCTACGGCCTCGGGGCTGACGGCACGGTTGGAGCTAACAAAAATACGATAAAAATCATCGGCGGTGAGACCGATAACTACGCGCAGGGATATTTCGTTTACGACTCAAAGAAATCAGGTTCGATTACCACGAGCCACGTGCGTTTTGGAAAAGAGCAGATATCTAATCCCTATCTCATCTCTCAGGCGCAGTTCATAGCTTGTCACAACACCTCGTTCCTTGAGAAGTATGACATGCTCGCAAATGCCGAAGAGGGCGCCGTATTCCTGCTAACCACCTCCGACACCAAGGACACCGTGTGGGATAAGCTGCCGAGGGAAGTTCAGGACAATCTGATTGCCAAGAAGATGAAGTTCTATATAATAGACGCAATCGCCCTGGCAGAAGAACTGGGTCTTGGCTCCAGAATAAACATGATAATGCAGACCGCCTTTTTCGTTATCTCTAATGTCATCCCCAAAGACGAGGCGATTAACGCAATCAAGGCCGAAATAAAGAAGACGTACCAGAAGAAGGGCGACAAGGTCGTCAACATGAACTATGCGGCGGTTGATGTGGCGCTGAAAAATATCGTCGAAGTCCCCATCCCTGCAAAGGCCACCAGCAGCGTGACGATGCGCAAGGCCGTCTCAGACGACGCCCCTGAATTCGTAAAGAACGTGACAGCCACGATAATCAGAGGCTTTGGAGACTCACTTCCAGTGTCCGCTATGCCCAACGACGGCGTATGGCCCACGGCAACGACGCAGTACGAAAAGAGGGCAATTGCCGTAAATGTCCCGATATGGGAACCGGACGCCTGTATCCAGTGCGCCACATGTTCTTTCGTATGTCCTCACGCGGCCATAAGGGTTAAGGTCTATGGCGATTCTGACTTAGCCAATGCACCGGCGAAGTTTAAATCGGTTAAGGCAACAGGAAAGGAGTTCGAGGGAATGAAGTTCTCCGTCCAGGTTGCCCCTGAGGATTGCGTAGGGTGCGGCTCATGCGTTGAGGCATGTCCGGGACGTAAAAAGGACGCCGAGGGCAAGAGAACAGAGACCAGGGCAATCAACATGGCCCCGCTTGGTGGCGTACGTGCCGAGGAGGCTGAGAACTTCAAGTTCTTCATGTCACTCCCCGAGTGCGACCAGTCTAAGGTCAAACTTACGACGGTAAAGGGAACACAGCTCGTAAGGCCGTTGTTTGAGTTCTCCGGCTGCTGTGCGGGCTGCGGTGAGACCCCATATATTAAACTCCTCACACAGCTCTTTGGCGACCGCCTCTACATTGGAAACGCAACCGGCTGCTCATCTATTTACGGTGGCAATCTACCCACAACGCCATACGCAAAGAGGGCGGACGGCAGAGGTCCGGCGTGGGCGAATTCCCTGTTTGAGGACAATGCCGAATTCGCATTGGGTATGAGACAGACGGTGGATTATTTCACAAAACAGGCAAGAGAACTGCTCGACACCCTTGCCCCCTCTTACTCAGGAGCGAAGGGGCTTTTCGACGAGCTTAAAGATGCCGACCAGTCCTCTCAGGAGGGCATAGAGAAGCAGCGCACGCGTGTGGATGAGTTGTTGAAACTCATCGCGAAGGATAACTCAGACGGAGCGAAGATGCTCAGGTCATGCGCGAATTATCTCGTGAAGAAGAGCGTGTGGGCACTCGGTGGCGACGGTTGGGGTTATGACATAGGATACGGCGGCGTTGACCAGGTGCTGGCCTCCGGTGAGAACATCAATATAATGATCATGGACACCGAGGTGTATTCAAATACGGGCGGACAGATGTCAAAGGCAACCCAAAGGGGCGCAACCGCGCAGTTTGCGGCAGCCGGCAAGTCAAACGCCAAGAAGCAGATAGGCCTGATAATGGCCACCTACGGCAACGTCTATGTTGCGCAGGCGTGTTTTGGCGCCAACCCCTCACAAATCATAAAGGCGATGCTGGAGGCCGAGGCACACAACGGCCCATCGTTGATAATCGCGTATTCACCGTGTATAGCCCACGGCGTCAACCTGACCAAAGCGGTTGACATGATGAAAGAAGCGGTTGCCTGCGGATATTGGCCGATATACAGGTACAACCCGGCCCTTGAGGCAGAAGGCAAAAGCCCGATGCAGATAGACTGCAAAGAGCCGAGCTTCAACATAGCCGATTATGCTTATGGGCAGACACGCTTCATGGCACTGAAGTCATCGAATCCGGAAAGGGCGGCTATGCTCATGAAGGAAAACGTACAAGACGCCAGAAGAAGATGGGAAGTCCTGAAACATTGGGCGAACTGGGTACCAGCGGCAAAACAGTAACTAACATACGATTAACTATTACAAAGGGACACGGGCCGGTTGAGGCCGTGTCCCTTTGCATTTATAGAAGTAAAAGGATTAAAGACGAAGGGGGATAATCCCCCTTCACCCGTATTCTCGCACATGTTTTATTTATTGAATTTGGGCTGCCGCACGTTAGTATTATCAGGGCTATCATGGTTGAAGATTACAACATCACCGCTGTTTATTCCCCATAAAGAAGTCGTGAAGAAGTTTTAAAAAAGAATAAAAAACGGGAAGGCACAAGACACCCCCGTGAAAGCAAATCACGCTCACATAGGGCATATCGCATTCCCGTTTTGTCTTAACTATAAGTACGATATTAAAGCTGGTTCAGCTCTTTTTTATGTACAGCTCCCAGTGTCCCTTGTCTTCCATCTTTACTGAATCAAAGCCAAAACCCTCTTTTTGCGCATACTTAGGGATGGAATCCTCGGCTGACGCGGGTGCGTCACACAGTACCTTCAACAGCGTGCCACTGTCCATCTTCTGAAGTTTCTTCTTTGTTAACACAAGAGGATACGGGCACACCCTCCCCAGTACATCTAAAACTTCCGTTGGTTCCTGAGACCTTAGTTCAACCATTAGTTTCTCCTTATCGTGACGTTAGGTGTTTATTTCGTTATTAAGAGTATATGATATGGTCTGCCGCTTCCATCACGCTCATTATCTCTGAAAACGGTACCAACTCGCTTGTAATATCCGCGCCTATGTCCTCGGCGTCCATGATTATCTGGTCCTCTGTCAGGCCGTACTTCTTTACATCCTCTTCACAGATAAGCAGCTTTATGTCCGTAAGTAAGGCATTTTTGATGTGAGACTCCAGTGTCGTCACACCATAGACCTCCGAGGCCTTCTGGTTTTTCAGACAATTCAGGACGCCCTCGCCGACAAATGCCAGTACGGGTTCGACATTATCGCCGTCATCAAGGTGAATCTCCACCGTCTGACTCGCTATGGCGTGCGTTAAGGTCAGGCGCGACGACTCAGATTTATACGGCATTTTATCCACTACAAAGGCTATTTTCTTTATCATTACTCACCTCCTATATGAACAACCCTGTCGGCAGAGAAACAACTGGCAAGATACCAGTCCGCGCTCTTTATGCCAAGTCCACTTATCAGGTCTTCCTTGTGAATTCCACGCGCCTCAGCACAGGCCTCACACGCGATAACATTTGAGCCGCCGACAATCAGCTCAGTGATAGTCTTTTCCAGCGCCGAGTAGTCTTTGAAAGAACGCTGCCCTTTCTTGGCCAGCATCGTGCCGTTTCCTGAAAGCCATATATCTACATCATGGCCTTTTTTTCTCGCCGCCTCAGCCAGTTTCACCGCGAAGTCCAGCGTCATTGACCCGACAAGCGAAGAGAAGCAACCGATGGTTAATTTGCCCATTTCATAATCCTCCTATAGCCAGATTGTTTTTGTAAATTCGTTGAAAATAAGATCAACAAGCCCGTCAAAATTCACCACCGTCACGTTTGAGGCAACTTGTGAAGGCTCAATGCCCCGCGACACAAGGTCCTCCGACATCGCATATACCTTCATTCCCCTGCCAAGAACCGGTGAACTCTGCCCGTTTTCTTTGATTGCCGCACAGTAAACCCCGTTTTGTACCAGTACCACGTCAAACGAACCCTCGCTAAGCCTGTCAAGGGTATCGTTTGAGTTGCTGTGCTGGCTTAAAAAAACCCCTATCTTTGCCATAAATACACCTCTCAGTTGATTTTATTTATTCTCCTGACTCCACTGCTTTCTGACGAACACTGATTTATAACAATTATGAGATAAAATTGTCAAGAGTAGGGTATAATATTTACCTTAGGAAAGATGTCCGGTGCATAATAAAGACATCTGGTGCATAACATGGAAAAGGAAAAAAAGTTTTATCCCGACTATTTAGTTGAGATACTGCTTGTCGTCATCGCCATTGCCATGGCAACGGTTACCCTTGCTATGGCGTTTCCCAGGGAGATGGGGCGGCGGATAAGTTTCTCTGCGGCCTTCAGGCCGAGGCCGGAGTGGTTTTTCCTTTGGTTTTTTGAGATACTGAAATATTTCCCCGGCAATTTTGCCGTTATAGGGGCGGTAGTGCTTCCCGTTATTTTTATCGTTACCTTAGTTATGGTCCCATTTATTGACACTGGCCAAAGGAGTGGGAGGATAAGGGCGGCTGCCGCAGTTGGGTTGATTTTCTTCGCCTTTATATTATTTACGGCCCTTCCGGCCCTTGACTACTGACATGTTGTTGCGGGGTTGCGTACAGGTATATACCGGAGATGGCAAGGGCAAGACGACCGCGGCCGTGGGGCTTTCGGTAAGGGCGGTAGGTGCCGGTTTGCGGGTGTTCTTTGCGCAGTTTATCAAGACGAGGGAATCGTCCGAGTTTGCCGCACTTGCGGCCTTTGGAAGTCATTTTTGCCTGAGGCGTTTTGGCAGGGGATTTATTCGCGGGACACCATCACAAGACGACATAATGGCGGCACAGGCGGGTTTGCTTGAAGCGAAGGGGGCGATGCTTTCCAGTTCGTATGATATCGTTGTCCTTGATGAGATAAATGTCGCCGTAAGCCTTGGCCTGCTTCTGTCAGAGGAAATTGTGCAACTTATCAAAGACCGGCCTGAATGCGTCGAATTGATTTTAACCGGCAGGGGGGCGCCCGACGATATTATAGCCGCCGCCGACCTCGTCACTGAGCTAAGGGAGATAAAGCACTACTACCACAAAGGGATAAAGGCCAGAAAAGGCATAGAATACTGAGAATGAGATATATCGGGATATATATTGACACAAACCCCCGATATGTCAAAGCAGTCAGGGGCAGCGGGGATTAATCCGCTGGCACGGCTAAAGGAAATAGCTTTTGTTAAAGCCAGCGATGGGACGCTAAACTTTGGAGAAGTCATTGAAGGCAAAGGAACAATACCTATTAAATTGCAAGTGGGGAATAAGCTATATGGTCAAGCTAAAATTGAGATAAAACATGGGCAGAAAATAAAAGAAGAAGGTTATAAGAGCGTAGTATCCTTTATTGAGGATGTTTCAAAGCATTATAACGAAATATGGGAACAACCTGATGGCCGCATAATGTTAGTCAAGAGAAATGGCGGCTCAAAAATAGCTGTAGTTGAATTAAGGAAAAAGAAAGGAGAGCCTTTTTATGGAGTAACAACCGCATTTCCCACTGATTCTGGTTATCCGTCAAGAGGAGGCAGAAAGCTACGTCCCGGAGGGGTGCGTACTCCCTCAGCCAACCCTGAGCAGTCAGCCCCACTTATATACACCGCTCCAAGAGAGGCTCAGGTGGAGGGTGCTTGGCGCACGGGCGAGGTAGCTTCTACTTCTACTATACCAAAACCGGACGAGGTTGTCAAGGGAGCGGGAAGCTGAAGCGCAATATAATTAGGGGCGTTGCCGGTTGATTCCGGTCAATCTCCCCCATCTATCAAACACCGGCAATAAAGGAGTTATAAATGACAGAAGAGGACTTAATATATTTTAGAAACTGGTTTTCAGATTTCTGCATGAGCTATCACTATGAGAACATTGACGACCAAAGAAACATTGCGTTAAAGGAAAGGCATACAAAAGACGTATGCGCCAACATGGTGGAAATCGCACGTGCGCACTTTAACAACCCTAACGATATTCTGCTTGCCGAGACGATTGCCCTCTTTCACGACACGGGGCGGTTTCCTCAATATGCCAAATACAAGACATTCAGAGACGCCATCTCCGTAAATCATGGGCTGCTCGGCGCTGAGACGCTGTCAAGGGAGAAAGTCCTGACGAGATTGCCCGTTGAGGAACAACAACTGATAATCCAGTCGGTCAAATACCACAACGCCTATAAAATCCCGACCAATCAGACCGCTGAGACGGTTAATTTTCTGAAAATGATACGCGACGCCGATAAGCTCGACATATGGGATGTCTTCATAGGGCTATTCTCCTTGCCGCCAGAGCAAAGGGCCTCCGCCGCCACGCTTGGTTTTCCTGATACGGATGGTTGGTCTGATGGGCTGATTAAATGTATTTACGACAAGAGAATGGGTAACTTAAAGGACGTAATGAGTGTAAACGACTATAAAATACTCCTTTTGACCTGGATATTCGATATAAACTATAAAAAGAGCTTCAGTTTGATAGACGCCCGGGGCTATATAGCGAGAATCTCTGAATATTTGCCGCGAAATGGTGAGATTAACGAGGTAACGGCGCAACTGGCGGCGTACGTCAGCAAGATGATGACAGACGGGAGTGTGTGAATCTCTCCCTTTCACATCCCGTCCATCATTAGGGGAATATGCTGGTACACTGTGTTCAGTTTTGCATCCCAAAAAACTCATCTTCAGACTTCGCGATACCTGACAACGCTGCCGCTTCCGAGCTGGAAAACACCTTGTCTATATCCAGAATTATCACAAACTCGTTGTTTCGTTTTCCCATTCCCTTTATAAACTCTACATTCATTTGGCTTCCTATTTGAGGGACAGGTTCTATGTTCTTAGACTCCATCTCAAACACCTCAGAGACCGAATCAGTCAAGGCCCCGATTACCGTATTCTCCCCGTGCATGTTTACTTCCACGATAATAATACACGTGTTTATCGTCTTTTCTGTTGCATCCATACCAAACTTGTTTTTTAAATCCACAACGGGAACAACGCTGCCCCGTATATTTATAACGCCCCTCATGTATGGGGGTGTTTGCGGCACTTTTGTCAGAGTTACAAACTCAAGAACCTCCCGTACTTTGGATATCTCTATCGCGAAGACCTCCGTATCAAGCTTAAACGAAAGATATTGGGTTGTCTCTACTTCCGCTAAAGTTGCCATTGACCCTCCGTCGCATTTTTATAACAGCCCCCGCGCGGGGGGCTGCATGGTTTTATGCCCTTAGTATTTGGCGAAGTTCTCGTCCTCATCGGGGTCAGCTAAGGCTATAATCTTACCTCCGCCTTTTTTACCGTTTGGTAAGCTTTCCCTGCCTTTGGCAACTGCAGCGGTGCCAGCGTGATGGGCTATCTGAACCTTTTTGGTCTTTTTTTGATCGTCGTGAGTCAGGGAACGGACCTGCCTGGCTCTGCCATCGTCCTCGATTTTGAAAAACGAAATGGTATCCTGCAACTGCTCCGCCTGAGTCGAAAGTTCCTCGGAGGTCGCGGCCATCTCCTCGGAGGCCGACGCGTTTTGTTGAATCACCTGGTCAAGCTGCTGCAACGCCTTGTTTATCTGATCCGCTCCTACGCTCTGTTCCCTGCTTGACGCGTTTATTTCCTGAACGAGCTGGGCCGTCTTTTGAATTTCAGGAAGCATGGTTGTAAGCATCTGCCCTGCTTTTTCCGCTACCTCAACGCTTGTAGTGGCGAGACTGGTTATCTCTCCGGCGGCCATCTGGCTGCGTTCGGCGAGTTTTCTTACCTCCGAGGCCACTACCGCAAACCCCTTGCCATGTTCACCGGCGCGTGCGGCCTCAATTGCGGCGTTAAGGGCAAGCAGATTGGTCTGCCTGGCAATCTCCTCGATAATAGAAATCTTACCGGCTATTTCCTTCATAGCAGCCACTGTTTCCGTTACCGACTTGCCGCTTTCACGCGCTTTTTCCGCCGCATTCTGCGCTATTTTCTCCGTCTGCATGGCGTTATCGGAGTTCTGTTTTATGTTAGCCGTCATCTGTTCCATCGAAGAGGACGACTCTTCGGCCGCCGCGGCCTGTTCGGTTGCTCCCTGTGAAAGCTGCTGAGAGCTTGAGCTTAATTCCGTGCTGCCAGAAGCCACATTACCCGCAGCCGCTGTCACATTGCTAACAATATCGGTTAATTTTGCTATCATCGTCGCCAGCGCGCGCATCAACTCGTCCTCAGTTGAACGCTCCTTTGCCTTTAAAATCAAATTGCCTACGGCTATCTGTTGGGCTATCTCAGTGATGTTTCTCTCTGCCTCTATCATCAGATTCAGGTTGCCTTTGATTACGTTGAAATCGCCATTGTATGCATCCGTAATCGTGGGCGGGATTATCCCCTTGCTGATTTTGTCCACGTAATCAGCCGCTACATTCAATGGCCCAATTACCGCGTCCAGGGTCTTGTTTACGCCTTCAACTATCTTGCGATAATCCCCTTCGTGCTTCGTGGCGTCTGCGCGTGTTGCCAGCTTGCCTTCTACCGCCGCATTGACCAGCATGTTGGCGTCAGCAACGAGCGCGTTCAGGTTCTTAATAACCGCGTTGAGGTTGCCTTTGATTACGTTAAAGTCGCCGTTGTATGTATCCGTTATCGGCGGCGGGATTGCCCCCTTGCTGATTTTGTCCACGTAATCTGCCGCTACGTTTAACGGTCCGATAACCGCGTCCAGCGTCTTATTAACGCCTTCAACTATCTTGCGATAATCGCCTTCGTGCTTCGTGGCGTCTGCGCGTGTTGCCAGCTTGCCCTCTACCGCCGCATTGACCAGCATGTTGGCGTCAGCAACGAGCGCGTTCAGGTTCTTAATAACCGCGTTGAGGTTGCCCTTGATTACATTGAAGTCACCGTTGTATGGGTCTGTTATCGTCGGCGGGATTGCCCCCTTGCTGATTTTGTCCACGTAATCAGCCGCTACATTTAACGGTCCGATAACCGCGTCCAGGGTCTTATTTACGCCTTCAACTATCTTTCGGTAGTCGCCTTCGTGCTTCGTGGCGTCTGCGCGTGTTGCCAGCTTACCCTCTACCGCCGCATTGACAAGCATGTTGGCGTCAGCAACCAACGCATTCAGGTTCTTAATAACCGCGTTTAGGTTGCCTTTGATTACATTGAAGTCACCGTTGTATGGGTCTGTTATTGTCGGCGGGATTGCCCCTTTGCTGATTTTGTCCACGTAATCAGCCGCTACATTCAATGGCCCGATAACCGCGTCCAGGGTCTTGTTTACGCCTTCAACTATCTTTCGGTAGTCGCCTTCGTGCTTCGTGGCGTCTGCGCGTGTTGCCAGCCTGCCTTCTACCGCCGCGTTGACAAGCATGTTGGCGTCAGCAACGAGCGCGTTCAGGTTCTTTATAACCGCGTTTAGGTTGCCCTTAAGAATGTTAAAGTCGCCGTTGTATGGGTCGGTTATTGCTGGCGGGATTTGCCCCTTGCTTATCTTGTCCACGTAATCCGCCGCTACGTTTAACGGCCCGATTACCGCGTCCAGGGTCTTGTTTACGCCTTCTACTATCTTGCGATAATCGCCTTCGTGTTTCGTGGCGTCTGCGCGTGTTGCCAGCCTGCCTTCTACCGCCGCGTTGACAAGCATGTTGGCGTCAGCAACGAGCGCGTTCAGGTTCTTTATAACCGCGTTGATGCTTTTGGCCATAATGTCTTTTTCCGACTTTTGCTTTATATCTGCCGTAAGATCTCCTTGGGCTATCCTGGATGCCGCAAGGGCAGTTTCTTTGATATTTCCTATAACCACTTTGACTGCGTTGGTCAACTGCCCTACCTCATCCTTTGAATTTGCCTCGATGTCGATCTCAACATCTCCCTCGGCCAATCTCTCGGAGACAGTCAGTATATTCTTAAGCGGTTTGGTGATTATCGTTGCGATAAAAACGCCTAAAAATATCGCCATAGCTACGCCTATCGCTGTCAACGCAACAATCAGACTTGTTGTAGCCTTTGCGTCTTTGGCGTTTTTTTCGACAGCATTTTCAGCTGCTTTTACATTGTATTTAATGGCCTTATCTATTGCATCTGATACTTCGAGGCCTTTCTTCTTAGCTGTGTCGGTCATAAACGACAAAGCCTCAGAGTGTTTACCTGCTGAGGCAAGCTCAACTATCTTATCCATCATTGGCCAATATGCCGCCATAAGATCTGTGAACTCCTTGAAATTAGCCTTGTCTGTGTCGTCAAGGAATGTCGCTTCATATAGCTTAGCTGATTTCTCTATGTCTTCTCTTCTCGCCTTGATTTTATCGGCAGATTTCTGGATATCCTCCGGCTTGTCGCTTAGTAAAGCATCTCTCACGTCAGAACGAGCCCTCTGGAAATGTTCGGTGATATCATCCATATGGACAATCGACATAAGCATATCGTCGTGCATACTTTTGTTTTGAGCGCTGAGCTTGTGAATGGAGGTAATACCTATATATCCTATAACACCTGCAACCACAGCCACCAAAACAAAACATGTCAGAAGTTTCGACCTTATCTTCATGTCATAGAACCATTTCATGACAGCCTCCTCTTTCTTGCTTGATAGTAGTTTACGATAACCTCAAAGAAGTTATCGTTACGCCCTAACGAAATCACTCGCATACTGACATCTCCGACGCCATGCCAAGTCTTTTTACCGCGTCCCTCTCAACGCCCTCAACCAGATTTACCAGCCTGTTTACGTCCAAAATCAGGGCAACAGAGCCGTCCCCTAAGATCGTTGCCCCTGAGAGTGTCTCGACATTTTTATAGATACCTCCAAGATTCTTTATTACCGTCTGATGTTCGCCAATCACCTGATCAACTAACACCCCCACCCTGCGGGCATTGACCTCGCAGATTATTATCTGCTGATTAACAGGTTCTGTGCTGTTTATGAAGAAATGCTCCCTCAGGGAAATATAAGGGATTATCTGCCCGCGCACCATAGTGAGCTCCCTGCCGTGGTTTTGGTCAATTTCGTCTTTACTTATCGCGATACACTCAAGAACAGACGTTAGTGGAAGCACGTAAGAGCCTGCACCTGCCCTTACCAACAGCCCGTCAATTATGGCAAGCGTAAGGGGGAGCTTTACGGTTATTGTAGTGCCGACCCCCCTTGCGCTTTCTATACCGATAGAGCCTCTCAGTGATTCTATACCCCGTTTGACCACGTCCATGCCGACACCTCTGCCTGAGACGCTTGTCACCTCTTTTGCGGTTGAAAACCCGGGGGCAAATATAAACGAGAATATTTCGCTGTCCGAAAGCTCCGCATTGGCTGAAATTAAACCTCTCTCTATCGCCTTGTTTTTTATAGCCTCAACATCAAGCCCCTTGCCGTCGTCCTTCACCCTTATCAGCACGTGAGAGCCTGAGTGTATTGCCGACAATGTTATAGTCCCTTTGGGCGGTTTGCCGACTTTCTTACGTTGCTCGGGGGTTTCCACACCGTGGTCTATGCTGTTTCTTATTATATGAACAAGGGGGTCATTAAGCTTTTCGATTACGGTCTTATCCAGTTCCGTTTGAGCGCCCTCGGTTGCTAAAATGATCTCCTTTTTTAGTTCCTTCGATAAATCCCGCACTAACCGTTTGAATTTATCAAAAGTTGTGCCGATTGGCAACATCCTGATATTCATCGTGTTGTCCCTGAGCTCGCATGTCAGACGTTCCACTTCCTCGGCAACATTTAACAATTCGTAATCAATTCGTTTTACGGCCATCTGGGTGAGGTGGGCCTGAACGGTTACGAGTTCTCCAACCAGATTTACGAGTGTGTCCAGCCTGTCGGCGGGCACCCGAATCGTGGCGGTCTCCTCTACGGATGTCTGTTGTGATTTTTTCTCTTCTCTGATATGTACCTGCTCTGCGAGCGCTGCCTCAATTATATCCGCGTTGACAACGCCTTTTTCGACAAGCAGTTCACCCAGTTTCTTGTGCAGGCCCAAGACCGAATCAAGATCATCCTGTGTCAAATCGCCTTTTTCTAATAGTATTTCACCAAGTTTTTTGTACTGGTCACCGCCGTCCAACTCACCGCTTACGTCTATTACTTCGATTTTTACCTCAGAGGATTCGTCTTCAAACGCGAACACATCTTTTATCGCATCAATTTCCTTTTCGGTTGTAACTATGATATCCCAGTAGGCATAACAGGCGTCAGGGTCGTACTCATCTAAAAACTTGATATCGTCCATGTGGGCAACTATCGAAGCCCTGCCGAAACCTGCCAGCTCCTCAATATTCAGCAGAGGGTTGGTTCCACGTAAAAAACAACTCGTGCACGGCCTGTATCTTATCCGGTAGGTGTATCGTGGGGCTTCAATATCTTTTACAATTATTTCATCCGGTATGGATTTTCCATCCGGCTTTTTTAAAGTGCCTTTAGCTGTGGCACCATTGCCACCATCCCTATATCGCTCAATCAAATCCTTGAACTCTTTTGTGAGTTCATCTTTCTTTTTTTGAACTTCAGGAATTGTGTCATAGTCATTTCTTAACATACATAAGATTTCGTCTTTGGCGCAGAACGTAAGGTCTATCAATTCCTGAGTGATTTTCATGCTGCCGCTTCGAACCAAATCGTAAACTGTCTCTATATCGTGGGTAAAGTGGGACAACACGTCAAAGCCGAACATGGCGCCAGAGCCTTTTAGTGTGTGCATAGAACGAAACGCACTATCTACCAACTCCATATTGTCAGGCGTCTCTTCAAGTTCCATAAGTGCATTCTCAAGCAACGTAAGGTGCTCAAGAGCCTCCTCTACGAATACTCCCTTGAACTGTTCCTCGCCCATTGACAATCCTCCTTCGAAGTTAGTTCCACAGCCAGATACAGGACTCACAAGTATCAAAAACACAGCCCTTATGACGCTTAAATCCAGCTTTTACCGCCATCGTCCTGATATTTTCTGGTATTTCGCCGCATAATGATAATTTTTTCTTCATTTTAGCGGAGTATCTGTGGGCCGAACAAATGAGCTGAAACCATGAAAGGTGAACCTCAGTAACATCAGACACGTTTATCAATAAATCATCCACATCTCCTGTATGGAGCAGCAACAGCTCTTTCAGCGAAGCCGCGTCCTCTATCGTGATATCCCCTTTTAATGACAAGACACCCCTGTTTTGCTCTTTGTTGAAGGAAGGCTCAAGCACTTATATCACCTCCTATACATGCACAAACCTACATACGCAAATTACCTACCATATATACGTAATTTACCTAGTCCATTGTCTTACAATCAAAGGGGCGTTGTCCAGAGGAATTGTGTTCACCATTAAAGGAGTTTTGTCAATAAAATTACAAGACCCAAGCTCCGATATAGGAGTTTGCACCTGTAGCTACTAAGGCGTACACTAGTAAGATGACATTGCCAACCGCTAAATCGCAATGAATTTACCTTAGTCCGTCATTCCGGCTTGCAGACTGTGTCACAATAGTAAAGCAGCCCCCCCCCCGG
>NZ_JBJUSG010000045.1:0-24524 GCF_046044395.1 Candidatus Magnetominusculus dajiuhuensis
GCCTTCCCTACCCCTATTGTCCTTATGCCTCAGAATATGCACAATCATCATGAAATTCCCACTAAAGGGAAGATTCCGGACAAGCCGGAATGACGGAAAGGGACAAGGCTGGAATGATTGCATTAGGTATCCCCCGCTTTATTTTTGTCATTCCGGCTTGTCCGGAATCTGTCCTTATGCCTCAGAATATGCACAATCATCATGAAATTCCCACTAAAGGGAAAATTCCGGACAGGCCGGAATGACGGAAAGGGACAAGGCCGGAATGATTGCATTAGGTATCCCCCGCTTTATTTTTCAAATGCGTTTGCCCTGCATTTTGACGCTTGACATAACACCACTACGTGTTATACAATATAGTTAGGATAACAGAGGGTTGCCGGAGTTGCAGGGTTGATATTGTAACGGAGGTGTGAGATGGCCTCGGTTGGTTCGTTAAACACAAATTCCTTAATTAACGCCTTACAGGGTACGTTCGGCACAGCCACGAATTCCAGTGCCACCGCCGGGGCATCGTCCGGTGCGGGTTCTGCGTCAAACAGCTCAGCCAGCTCCTCCTATCAGGTAAATCTGTCTTCGCTGGCATTAAATCTTATGAGCGGGATTGTCTCAAACACCCTTACAGCGTCACCGTTAGATGCCCTTGGACAGAATATGAGATATCTCAACATGACGACAAAATCCCAGATTAGTCCTACGCTTGCAAATTCCCTTGTTAATCCGGCAATGGTTAATAGCATAAATTTAAACTCTTATCAGTCCCTCTCAAACACCCTTAATTCTCTGTCCGGAACTTCAAACAATGCCAACGCCGTACAGCAATCAGGCCTTCTAAACACTAGTCCCTCAACCGCCAACTCCATTACAGGCACAAATCTCCCTTCAACTACCTCATCTCAGGGCAGTCAACCCGTCGGCAATCAGGCGTTGCAGGCATTCTCGAAGATAGTCAGGGGGTTATTAACAAATCCAAATCCGATTATCAGCCTTACAGGTTAACACCACAGGATTTTATTGGGACTGGGCAGTCGTTGCATATAGAGATAATCCCATCAGGATGGCGTCGGGGCTATGATTTACGAAGGATGGCGTACTTTTTCTTAGAAGCCTTTAGTTTTTTCATCGTTGCCCTGGCGTCTGCTTTATTTTTGTGCTTCCCTGCCAGTACCCTGTAACGCGCAGCACCATGGGGGTCTATTACAGTTAATATGCTGGTGGTATAGCCCTCTTTGCTCATGGAATCAGCGAGTTTTTTCGCGTTTGCCAGGTCTTTGAACGATCCAAGCTGTATGACATATAGGCCTGAGGCAAGTGCATATTCATGTCGTTTGGCGATCAGAATTTTTTCTTTCTTAGCAATCCTGACTTTTCGGGCAACTTTAGCAGGTTCAGGTTGGGGTGCTATCTTTGCGGCAGGCTGCTTTTCCCCCTCTGCGGGGACGATGTCCATGGTCGGTTGGGAGGCGGGTGGCTCAGGTTTTTGAGTCTGCGCCATGTCAGTTGCGGCATATAATTCGCGCTCAGCAATAATATCAAGGGCTCCTTTTTTATTATTAGTCGCTTCCGCATAATCGGGCTTTAGTGAAAGGGCCTTGTCGAACACGCCGACGGCCCCTTTGGGGTCTCCTGTGAGGGCCATAACCACTCCCATGCCGTTGAGGGCTTCGGGCGTCTCTGGTCTTATCTCCAGTGCCTTTTTATAGTTTCCCATGGCCTCATCAAGCTTGTGTTGTCTCAGGAGGATATTTCCATAGGCCACATAGGAATCCACATACTGAGGATTAACTTCGATCCCCTTTTTAAAACACAGTATTGCCTCGTCGAGACTGCCTTTGTTGTCAAGCGCTAAACCCATGTTGTAGTATGCTAAAACAAAGCCGGGCAAAATGACCAGGGCCTTGTCGAACTCCGAAACGGCTTCGTCAAACCGCCCCTCCCTTGAGTATTCGTTGCCCAGATTATACCTGCCCCTTGCCTTAAGGGGGCTTTTTTGTACGACATCTTCCCATAGCGTGACAGGCCTTTGCCAGACCCGGTTTCTTTTGATCGTTGCCACGCATAAGACCACGATTATCATGGCCAGCACAAACTCCGCCTTTATTACAGAAAAAGGTGATATGCGCATTTTACCGATTTCTATAACAGACAGTACCGCTATAAAAAAACCAATTGATGGCAAGTATAGCCGGTGCTCAATTATCAGGTCCATCAGGGGCACCAACCCCGACTGTACTGACAGGGTAATAAAAAACCATAGGATGCCGAAGCCAAAAAGCCTCAAATAGTACTTCTGTTGTCCAGTGGACTTTCCTGAACGGTAAAGCGCATAAAGAGACATCATTATTACAGAGAAGATAACGGCAAAGCCAAATACCACCTTAGTTTGAAAAAAGCTCGTATATAGGGGGTAATCGTAATCAAGATTTTGATCCACAGGAAAAAATAAGAGTCTGATGTAAGTTAGTATAACAGCACACTGAGTTATCAAATATTGATACTGAGGGGTATCTGTGCTGGCCATTTTGTGAGAACTCAAAAGTCTGTGTATATCTCCACTTACAATAGTTAATGGAATTATCAATAATAATAGTACCATAGGTAAAAAAATTATTAACCTGCTTTTTCCCCTTCTTTCGATAAATAAAAACTCTACAACAATCGCAGTTATGGGTATTGTAAAGGCTATTTCTTTTGTCTTCATTGCAAGAAACGCCATCATCAACGAGGTAATATAATAAAAAATATTTTTTGCTGAATGCTCTGTCCTCGCTTTTATATAAAAAATTATGGAAAGCAAATAAAACGTTGTCGCGAGAATTTCGAATCTCTGGACAATATACGTTACCGCCTGAGTTTGAATTGGATGGCTCACAAATAATGCCGAAGCAAAAAATGCCACGCTGCGCAGAGTTCTATCTCCGGTGAAATCCCCAAATAAACGTTTGTTTGCCGTTAGTAGAATAGTTTTGTACATCAAAAAGGAGTTAAATATATGAATAAAAAGGTTAACTATGTGATAGCCCCTGACCGTCAGTCCGTGAAACCAATAGTTGAGGGCAAAAGTTAAATACCCTATATATCTGGATCTAAAACCATAACCGCCATCAGGAATAAGGTGCATAAAACGTTTCAGGTCCTTCACATAAATAGAATCCACTATGTTCTGGTAGTCGTCATAGAGAAAAGGTACGTTCATGCTGTTGTAATATGCGAAAAGTCCTAAGATAAACAAACCGCTTAAATGGAAAAATACTATGAACTGTGAACACTTTTCGTTGCAAGACACGCCACTATTATATAATTCCGGAGGTATTTGTGCAGATACTGTTTTCTTATCCTTGCCGTTTACCATAGTGCGGGATATATTATTATCACTATTTCAGCGCTTATCGTTCACCTCTGTTTTGTCCTGACAAAACGACCCTCAGGGTTGCAAAAATAATGTACAGGTCAATCTTAAATGACATGTTTTGAATGTAATAAAAATCGTACTGTAATTTCTGTGGGACATCGCTTTTTGTATCAGTGTACTTATATTTAACCTGTGCCCATCCGGTAATGCCAGGCTTAACGATATGTCTGAGGTGGTAGTCAGGCAGGCTGGAGTTTAATTGTTTGACGATTTCAACCTGCTCGGGCCTTGGCCCGATTAAGCTCATATCCCCTTTAAGGACATTCCAGAGTTGCGGGAGTTCGTCTGCCCTGACATCTCTTATGATTTTCCCGATCCTTGTCAGCCGGGGGTCGTTTTTTGCGGTAAATGGATTTTCACCCAGGCCATTTGGCTCCCTCATTGACCGAAACTTGTATATTGTAAAAACTTTACCAAGCAGGCCAACCCTCTTTTGCTTAAAAATTGCCGGACCTTTGGAGTCTATTTTTACCAACAATGCCAGTAACAATAAAACCGGCGCAATACTGATAAGTAAAAAAAAGGAAAAAACCTTATCGTACAGTGGTTTTACAAAGGACTGATATAAACCTTTAGGAGGAGATATTTCGTCTCTGGAAGGTACACCAGTGACGCACTTCTGCTCCTCCGTGTGGTCATTGCCATCCACTTGCAGGGTCTCCTTTTCTGTCAATTTTCGTTACCGCCACATCAGGTTCCAGATACGACCCTCTTGCGGGGTTGCCGGGCATCGCCATACATCCCTCTTGCGGGGTTGCTGAATATCGTCGCATTGTCATTGCCAGTAAACCATTCAATATCCATAGACAAACCCTATCGTAGCATTTATTATTCCTTTTTGTAAAATATTACATCGGAGCGAGGGGCGGCAAAACAAAAACTGACTAAAAAAAGATGGCCTTATCGCTGATTCCACCGTCAGATATTGACGAATGGCAGCCAGCGTCGAATTTTCGCCCTTGCTATTTTAGCAAACCCTTGTCTTTGTTGCCTGACTTGTGTTAGTGTATAGATATGAAGTTTAAATTCAAGAATATCATTAAGCAGATGTCTTTTAATACGTTTATTCCTTTTTTTTACCCGATGATGATGCTGCCGCTTAGGGGCTGGAGGAAAAAGGCAATCGGGATGCTTGATTTTCAGACGGGTGACAGGGTTATTATCCCTGGCGTTGGCAGCGGCTACGATTTGTCATATATTCCACACGGCGTTTCGGTTGACGGCGTTGACATCAGCGAAGTAATGCTTGCTATTGCAAGAAACAGAATCCGGCATAATACTAAATCTATCACCCTCCACATAATGGACGCGGAGAACATGGACTTCCCCGCCAACACGTTCGACAAGGCAATCCTAGATCTGTTCATTACGTGCGTAGCTGACCCGCAAAAGGCGTTCTCAGAAATTGTGAGAATTCTTAAGCCAAAGGGAGAAATCCTCGTATACGACCATCTCATCAGAGTTCCCAAATGGGCGGATTCGTTTATGTCCACGATTGATCTCGTGATGAAATACAATTTTTGCACCGTTATCAGAGTATTTGACGACGTCATTAAGGGACAGCCGGTTACAGTCGTCAAGGAGATAAGGGGAGACCCGTTTGGTTTTATAAAGGGCTTTCTGCTTCGTAAAACAGCGTGATATGTACTAACCATCTGCCGCATACATATATATGGCACCGTTACACCGGAGTTATTGTTTGAAATTTATTTTTTTTAATTGACCTTTACATGATTTAATGTTATAATGAGCTATCATGGAAGGCAGCGACAATAGAGGCGGTAACGTTTCCCCTCAGCGGCAGCGCTTTATATTCGCCGACAGGATGAATCTCCTGATAGGGGTTGTCGTAGGGGCAGCGGTGCTGTTGGTTGTTGTCGTTGCAGTTATCTTAACAAAATACTCCGGGCCGATTCAGGGCGCAAACGCCGCTATGACCTATCGGGGCGTCATTGCCTTTTCGGTTGTGTTTCTGAGTTATGGAGTTGCCTCAGTATTTCTCATTGTATTTTTTGCGTACCGGATTCTAAGCCCTTTTAAGCGGCTGCTCATAGATATGGAAGAAATACTCAGGGAGAATGTAAATAAACGCCTCTCTTTGCGTGACAATGATGTTTATTTGGTCAAGACTTTCGTGGTTGGCGTAAACTCTCTCGTAGATAAACTGCAGCAAATGCGCCTCGTCAGAGACGAACTCATCAGCCACATTGATGCGGAGGAAGAACATGTACTTTCCCTTCTCGAACAGGATAATGGACTCAGCGGGAAGGTCAGAGAGGCCGTCTTATCATATCACAAAAAAATTGTCTCCATCGTCAAAGATAAGACCTGACTCAAACTCGTCTTAATAAACCCTGATTGCCATATGCGGGGTACCCCCACGGCAGAAAGATATTAATGCCAACAAATTACGAGCTTATTTTAAAACGGGGCCATAGGATTCTCGCCGTCGAAGAGGACGGCGGGCGGCTGTCTTTGCGGTTATCAGCACAGGGCAAGGACGGGGTGGCTGACAATAAATCTGTGGACTGTATTTTTCACTGGGGCGTGTGCGCGGATAAGTCCACAAAGTGGCAGTTGCCACCGGAGTCCTTTCGCCCGCCAGCAACGAAACCCGCGGGGGGTTCGTCAGTGCAAACACCCTTTACACCAGTCAGCCAGGGCGTCTCCGCCGTTACGTTTGCCCTTAGCGATGATTTACCGTTTACGTCTGTGGAGTTTGTCCTGTTTTTCCCCAATGAGAGGCGATGGGACAACAATAACGGGAAAAATTACCGGATTGAGCTGAAATCGGGGCAAGGCGTAATGTCGGCTTCCCCCGAATTGCCACCCGAATTACCGGCTGTCAACGGCAGCATTGCCGAGCTAAGCCACGTGTTTGACAATGGAACGCGCCTCTATGCGGCAGTTACCAACATAAGCGGCGGCTATGCCCTTGACCTATACACCAGCTCAACCCCGTCGCCGACAAATGTGATGCTGCACTGGGGGGTATCCACGGCCATGGGCGGGGGCTGGCTCGCGCCGCCACCTGAAATATCAGCCACTGAGGGTTCTACGCGACACGGCACCGCAGTGGATTCCCCGTTTGGCCTTACTGAGGGGGGATACGGGCACCTTCATCTGGAATTTCCTGCTGAGTACGCGCCGCAGTTTTTCACGTTTGTCTTATATCTGCCCTCAACCGGCCAATGGCTCAATCGCGGTGGGCAGAATTTCTGTATCCCCATAGCGCCCCAGGCTGGAGGGCGCGCCGACGAAGTTCTGAACGAATATGCCAATGAGATTATAAACGCCGAAATGAGCGGCAACTCATGGACGCTTATGCACAGGTTTAATCTGTGCTACAGGCTCTGTGAGCGGCTTGCAGGGAACACAGACGGCTTTGCGCTGCTTGTTGTCTGGCTGCGCTTCTCGGCACTTAGGCAGCTTGCCTGGCAGAGAAACTACAACACGCAGCCACGCGAGCTAAGCCATGCACAAGACCGCCTGACACTCAAACTTGCGGAGATTTACATTAACACCCCGCAGGTGCGCCCGTTTATCCCGCTGATGCTCATGACGATGGGTCCGGGTGGGGACGGGCAGCGCATCAGAGACGAAATCCTTCAGATAATGCACCGCCACAGGATAAAGGAAGTCTCCGGCCATTTTCTTGAAGAGTGGCATCAGAAGCTCCATAACAATGCCACTTTTGACGATGTGGTAATCTGCGAGGCCTACATTGCCTTCCTTAGAAGCAATGGTGAGCGCGGCAGGTTCTATGAGGTATTAAACAGTGGCGGTGTTACAGAGGAGCGCCTTAGGGGCTTTGAACGGCCGATTCGGACACACCCGGACTTCGTCCCACATCTGAAGGACGCCCTCATACACGATTTTGAGAGCTATTTAAAGACCCTAAAGGCCGTCCACAGTTGCACCGACCTTGACCGTGCGTTAAGCAGCTCTTCCCACCTGTTCGACAACGAGATTAAAAGCGCACTTCATTTTATAGGACAAAACAAAGACGCCTCTGACATGGGCAGGATTAAAGACCTCTTTACTGCCGCCACATGGGTGCGGGGCAGGCTCAGGCAGATGTTGGGCACCGAAAGAGATGTGCATAGGGTGAGGGAGATGCTGCTTCTTGGCCTATCCCTTGCCGAGTTCATCCGCCTGCTGGCAGAGCGCACAGAGCTGCCGGACAAGACGGCGCTCGTTGAGTTTGTCATTCTGGCCGCTGAAAACCTCACGCCCTGCAACAGCCGCATTGACGAGGAACTTCGCCTCTGCGCCGAGCATCTGAGAAGCCTGCCGCCAGTGGACGCTGCCGACTGGGTATTACATGTCCTCAGCGCAAGAGAGCGGCTGCAGCGAATACTCGGTGCCGACATAGAGTGGTATTATAAGCAATTTCAGGGAAAGGCCGAACTCCTCGGACGGGCGTTTAATGCCGCCCCATGGACGATTAATATGTTCACTGAGGAATTGCTTCGCGGGCAGCCGCCCTTTGTCCTTTCGATGCTCTTAAGACGCCTTAATGAGGCGCTCAGAAAGGAATATAACCTCGGTACATGGCAGGTGATAAGTCCTTTTGAGGCCGACGGGAAGGTCGTGGTTGTAGATACGCTCTATCAGATTGCGGACAAGACATTTGACTGCCTGACCGTTGTCATAGCGGGCAAGGTCACGGGCGACGAGGAAATCCCCCGTGGCGTATCCGCCGTAATATCGCCTGATATGACAGATATAGTGTCTCACGTGGCGGTAAGGGCAAGAAACGCGCGCGTACTGTTTGCGACATGTTATGATTCCAAAACATTAGAGTCACTCAGGGCCTTGTCAGGGCGTTACGTCTCACTCACGATAACCTCCGCGGGGGGCGTTGCATTTAATGAGACAACACAACCTTTAGCGTCAGACATGAATAATTCTCAGGGAGAAAGATATGTCCTGAAAGCTCCGCCGTATGAGTTCACCTCGTTCGCGCTGTCTGTGAAGGATGTTAACCGCGCCGCCGCCGGAGGCAAGTCAATGAACCTTGCCGCCCTCAGGGGTAATGTGCCGGACTGGATAAACCTGCCGCCCTCAGTCGTAATCCCATTCGGGGCAATGGAGAAGGTCATCAGCCTTAATCCTGAGATGAATGCCAAATACATGAGGCTGCTAAAAGACGTAACTCCAGAGGTGCTGCCAGGGCTGCGCGCCCTTATTGAGGGGTTGACAATCCCTGAGGAGTTTATGTCTGTCCTCGCAGGGGCTATGTCAGAGGCAGGAGTCTCATATCCGGCGTCTGATGGCCAAAGGGCAGCACAGTGTATAAAAAAGGTATGGGCCTCACTGTGGAACGAACGCGCATACCTGAGCCGCGTAAAGAACTTCGGCGGCAATCCCCACGAAGGCATTTCAATGGCCGTGCTTATTCAGGAGATAGTCAGGGCCGACTACGCGTTTGTAATCCACACGGTAAATCCGGTAACCGGCACGAAGGGCGAGATATTTGCGGAGGTAGTTTTGGGCCTTGGGGAGAGCCTTGTGGGCAACCACCCCGGGCGCGCCCTGAGTTTTACGTGTAAGAAAGATAGCGGCGTCCCGCACGTTGCCGCCTATCCGGGGAAGAGTTTTGGACTTTACGCAGACGGCCTTATCTTTCGCTCCGACTCCAACGTCGAGGACCTGTCGGGGTTTGCCGGTGCGGGGCTATATGATTCAATTACGATGAGAGAGCCAAAGAGCGTTCTGCTTGATTATTCGGCAAGTCCACTCCTCAGAGACGAGGCTTTTAGAAACGAGCTGTTGTCAAGGATAAAAGAGATAGGCACCATAGCCGAGGCGGCCTTCGGCTGCCCGCAAGATATCGAAGGCGCGTACGCCAATGGGCGGTATTATGTGCTGCAGAGCCGCCCGCAGGTTGGGATATAAGCGGTAAGCCAAGGGTAATGCTAACATGCAGGGATAGAAATAACTGTCATCTTCAAGACCGGTTAGGTGTTTGCGCCCGGTCACCTCAAAAACTCATCCACTTGTTATCCCTTGTGGTGATGCTGATGATCTTGCCGTTGCACATAAGACCGCAAAACGGCGTTGATGAGGGATTGGTAGCCTCTGCCGGTCTTACGGAAGTAGTCAAGTATGTCCTTGTCAATTCGCATGTTCAGAACGGCCTTAGGGTGCGGCAACTCTACTGTGACGTTATCCCAATCCATGATCATTTCAGCCTCATCAGAATCAGAGGCAACACAGGCTTCGATCTCTGTCTGTGTCATGCTGGCGGCCTTATCCCAATCGGAAAGCGTCCCCTCACGCTCGACTAGCTCGCTCAATTCCTTATCCGTGTATTTGACGATATGCTCTTTCCTCTCCATCACGCGACCTCCTGAAAGATATTATACGGCGGCGATCTTCCCGCCATGTCCACACAACCGTGTAAAATTTCTCGCCAATAATGGCGATAGAAGCAAAACGGGACTCAGTATTTTTGAAGGCTGGCACATGAACCACTTTTCGACCATCAAACATTAGCCGCGCATTCCGAAAGTCGAGGCGATGTTTATCAAGGTTCTTTTGCCGTTTTGCTTCATCCCACTCAAACATAGTATATTATAGACAATTTGTCTATACATGTCAAGTCGGCATGGGTTGAAAGCATTGGTCTCAATCGTTTTGTCTAGTTTTGGCCTTGCCCGTCTGTCAAGAGACGTGAGGGGGAGGTGTGTGCCCTAGCTCCGTAGGATTTTCACGGTAAAGCTGGAATCCAGTCTTTAAGAAAACGGTGTAAGGACTGGACTGCCGCTCGTAGGCTGGAATAACAGACTTGAAAAAATATAGTTACTTTTATGAACGCAACCTGGTATAAGTTGCTTAGGGGCCAAGCGGCAATAACACAAGAGTAAGTCCATGCCCCTGTAGTTGCCACCAATACCACAATGACGCATTTTTTGCTGAATCTGCCCGTCAATAACATACCAACAAGCGAATATGCCACCAAGTATGCGCCCGCGTACCGGGCGCACCAAAAGAAAAGGAAGGAAACCGTAAACCGATTTCCTTCCTTTGTATTTACTGCGCTTTGTGTCTGTTTAGAACTTGTACGATAATGTCAGGAAGTACAAGTTTGCATTGTACGACGGGTTAGAGTACATCCCCGAAAGATAATTCACGTTGCCGGAGGCATCCGTTATCGTGTAGGTCGAGGGGTAATCATTGTAACCATAGTCGTCATACTTGTAGCGTTCGTATGCGTATCCAACCGTCATCGTTAACGGTTTCATTACCTTCCACGCTATTTTCGCTGAGAGCCTCTCCAGCTTGTAGCTGTCTATGCTGGCAAAACCCATATTGCTCGCATCCTGAAAGGGTACGATGTTTGAAGTGAGGGTGTTGGCAGGGGTGTCCAGCGTGTACTGAGCCGCTGAATTTAAGATATTGAACCCGCCGTTTCCATAGGAATGCACATTGTCATATCCAAGTACCAGCGTTAGCTTCTTGGGAATCAGATAGACATCAACACTCGCTCCAAAATCTACGCTCTTTTCAGTCTGCGTGTAATCCCAGTTGTAGTTGCTCTGGTTCTGCTGCACAACGCCCGTGGCAGAAATAACCGGGCTGTTCGGGTCCTGATTTCCAGCCGCCGCATTGCGGAAGAACTGATATGTCCTGTACTTTTCATACGCGACATATGTGTTCAGCCTTGCGTATTTGCCAAAGGTGTAGCCCGCGTCTATGTAGTACTCATCCGTCCTGGTGTTTATCAGGCCGATCTCGGTATCAGGATAGATGGACTTTTTGTAGTTGTAGCCAAGCCCTATGTCCAGACTTTCGATAGGGTAAAAGTCTAAGCTCGCCTTGATCTTATCCCTTTTCTGAGACCCGGTGTCAAACTCGTTCTTATATGGCGCATATGCGTCTGTTGCTGTCCATATTGTCGCGTCAGGTGAACCATTGCGGTTCATTCTCTCGTAACTCACCTTGGCGGTCACAAAATCAAACCCTGACCATTTCAAGCCAAAATTGTAGATGCTGTCAGACGTAGTGGGAACGTCATACGTCATCTGTCCGCTTGCAAGATAAGGGCTAGCGGCAGTCCCAGTGTTTATGTCAACCGTATTGTGGGTGATGACATAGTTATATCCAGCGGACGCAACTATATGGAACGGCAGCTTGTAGGAAGCCTCAGCTCCGGCTTCACTCTTGTAATAGTCAACCGGTATAAATTGCTCCGCGTTGCCTAATGAGCTTGAAAACTCGGGGTCATCCGAATTATTCTTCAGGCTGCGATACTTGTACCAGGCATTGACGTTGAGATTGGTGATAGGGTTGGAGGTCAGGACAACGTTGTAGGCCTGATTCTCCGCCTTGCCATACCATGTCCATCTCCCTATAGCGGGCGTCCAAACTGGTGTAGGAGTGGCAATAGTCGTGCCAATCAGAGACGAGAGGAAGAAATCCGCCTGAGACGTTGTGTGAGAATTTGACATGCTCGCGTTAATCCTGCTGTTTAGGGGCAGCTCCGCCGACACTTTTAACCCGTATGCAAGGTTCTGGTTACTGGCCGGCAGGGTGTACGTGTCCAATAGCCCAGCTCTGGAGGCTATGCTGGTACTTAGATTGGCGGTGTACACATTCTGGTAGTACATGTCTGTATCGCCGTTGTTGAAATCGGTGTACTGAAGGTACGCCGAAGCGAAAATAGGTTTCGTAGCGTAGCCCACCTCGCCCTTGAACATTGACGTTACATAGTCTACCACCTGAGGGAACTCCGTTATCGGCCCGCTTGATGACTGGCTATTCGTGTTGGACATTGGCCTTGTTCCAGTCCTGTCCACCCTTTCAGCGTTAAAGTCAATGTAGAAAGGCTTCAGGACATCTATTCTTGCCCCGGCGGCCTCTTTCTGCCTGCTGATCTTGTAGTCGAGATCGTTCCAACTCGTGTAGGGCGATGTGCGATAGTTGGGAATAAGGGTCAGGTAGTTGGTACCTGCGCCGTTATAAATGCTCTTGTCGCCTAACGAGTAATTATGCGGGAATTCGCTGTACTCCACGTATGCCTTGAAAATCCCGTACATTCCGCCATCAACCCTGTATTTCTGAGTGTCATAGCCGATATCCTCTGCCTTAAGGTTAATCCAGAAGGTTTCGGTGTCATATTTCAGCGTGATGTCGCCGAACAGGTTGCCTCGATAGTCGTCTCTGTACTCGTTATATTTCGTCGAGTTGCCCTGTAAAGGTCTTAACTGGCCGGACATGGTTATTTCACCGTGCAGATTGGGTATCTTTAAAATACACGCGTCTCCACAGATGTCAGCGGCGTCGCCCTTGCTTGCGCCTGTCGTGTCTTCCGCAACAGCCACGCCAAACGGCAGGAGTATCAAAAAGATTGCGAACAATACTAGCTTTGCTTTCATTGGTAGCCCTCCTATCATTATTTTGTCCATCCTATCTTATAAACCGCTGTCCATAGATTCCAGGACCGTTGCTTCCATGAATTTGAACATGGCAATTCACACAAGCCTTGAGATCGGTTTTGATCATGGTTGAGTAGAATCCAGTCGTGGTTCTGGAGAATGTGGCATAGTTGCTGTAAGGCGTATTACCATGACCGGTACCCTGGTGGCAGTCCTTACAAAGGATTGGCACTCGCGCGGTAAGGAGCCTGGTATGATTGCTGCCATGAGGTGCGTGGCATGTCAGGCAATTCTCTACAACAGGAGGGTGCTCATACATGAACGGACCTCTTTTTTCCGCGTGGCACTTGTAACACAGTTCATTGACGGTGTCGGCCTTCAGCATCTTTGAATTGAACTCACCGTGAGGGTCGTGACAGTCGTTACACAGAACCTTGCCCTCTTTTATAGGATGGTGGGACTGCTTGTTTGACTGCATCTTTATGTCTTTATGGCACTTGAAGCAAAGATCCGGCTGCTTATCCTTTAAGAACTTCTCGTTCTCGCTCAACATGAGCTTATGGCAACTGTCGCAGGAAAGTCCGGCCGATGCGGCGCTGTGTTTGGACATGCTCCAGAATACCTGGGCCTTATTGGCCTGATGGCAAGCGAGACACTTTGCGCTCTTCAGTGCTGGATCTATATTTTTGTCAAAGTTGAATATCTCTACGCCTCTACCACCACCTTTTTCAACGTGCTTGGCACCGGCGCCATGGCAAGTTTCGCAAGCATCCTGGGATTCAGGACCCTTTACATGCGCCTTGGAGTGAGGAGACTTTTTATATTGTTCATAACTATCAGGGTGGCAGCCTTTACATGTCTCGGCGCCAACGAACCCTTCCTTCAGATCGGCTGTTTTTGTGTCGGCTGCTTTCGTCTCTGTAGCCGCTTTCGCTGCCGGTGCTGCACTTGGAGCTGCCGCCTTGTCATCGCCGTACGACGAAAACGCAAATGCAAAGGTAAAGACGACAAGGATCAAAAACTGAACTGCATATCTCTTGCTCATTTATAACCTCCTTTAATGATACTTTTAACTCCTAATTTAAAAAACAATTTACTTCACCATCACAAGACGAAACCCCAGCGAACGATGGCCAAAGGAAGGCGAAACCCCAGCGCGATGCGAGCTTCTCACACCCAAAGGACCGTTACTCCAACCGCCGCCACGCTCAACGCGATACTCGCCGGAACCCTGATATACGGGATTATTTTTCGGGAGCTTGCTGTATGCCTCGGCGCTATAAACGTCCTCAACCCACTCCCACGCATTGCCGAGCATGTCATAAAGCCCAAACGCGTTTGGTTTAAAACTGCCAACCGGTGCCGCGACTAAATTCCCGTCGTCACAGTTAAAAGCCCTCCATTTAGGATATTTTTTCTGTGCGGTGGCGTCTGCCACGTTTGCATATTTGCAGGCCTCGTTGGGATCATTCCCCCAGAAATAGGCCGCGGTTGACCCGGCGCGCGCGGCATATTCCCACTCGGCCTCTGTCGGCAGCCTGTAAGCGTGGCCTGTTTTAGATGAAAGCCACTTCGCGTACTCTACCGCGTCTTCCCATGAGACATTTACTACCGGCTGCTTAGGATCGTCTAAGCTAATACCTTCAAAGGTACCGCTTTTATGGCCGGGACGGAATTTCTTGAACTGATCATTGGTCACTTCATACTTCCCCATTGAAAAATCATTTACGCACACTTCATGGACTGGCCTCTCGTTGGGGTCGCCATCCCCAACAGAGTCCCCCATCTGGAAACATCCGCCCTTAACAGCTACGAACTCAATGCCTGCTGCATTGTCCGTGCCGGCGGTTTCTGCGAAGACGGCGGCTGGATGAGCGGTGAGAAGAACCAGCGACAACACTAAAAACACATTGACAACCAAGACCCTTAAAAACATCTTCAACCTCCTGGTACTTTAATCGTTGATAATTATCCTATCAACACTACAACTACCAAAGCCCCTTAGCTAATCGGCCCAGAGCTCCTTAATATCCCTATCCCAAAAGCTCCTCTTTGCTTTGCATCACAATCGCCCATGGCCACCTTCGGCCACTCCTAATCACTCAGGGCACTCCTGAAAACAAAGCGGACACTGATTCAAAGACACACATTGTTATTACCTGCTATCACCACCCTCTCAAAACCCATAATAGCGCTCCATATTGAGCACCTTCGTTCACTCAAACACCACATACTTTCAAGAAACTACCCGCATTTATCATTTTTTGTGCATTCCCAACGCACCCAACCGCAAAGACTACTCCCCTGTCAATTTCCGTGGTAACTATTATTATTGTTTGTGCGGCAACGCACCCACCCTCACCATCAGAGCACCGCCCGCCGTACCATCCATCGGGCCGCCCGCCTATCTGTAGTGCAACTTTAATCACAGCAAGCACAGTTTACACCAAGAGATTATTCATTGTCAACCCTTATGGGGCTTAGCAAAAAAAAACTACATAAAAAATATGACAGAACTGGAAGCGAAGCATACCGCTGAAAACAGTGGCCATGCAGGGAGCTCCGTCTGTATTTTTTATAGTCGTACTTGTTTAAGTACCTGTAAATTTATTAATATAGAGATGGTGTGCCGCGAGTCAGGCCATGTTAGGCTATGGAGGGCGGTATGTTTAGCGCGTACGCGGTGGTTTTAATGTACTTAATATGGAAACAATCATATGAAAATCTCTGTAAATTTAAAAATTATGGTTTTATTAACCGCCCTTCTGGCGGTGGGTGCCCTGATTTTCTGGTATAAATTTATTTTCCGAACCAACGAGGAGATAATTGCCAAGACTGCGGAGGATGCCGTTTATACCCTTGAGATAATCAGAAATAGCATCAGATATAGCATGATGTCAAACCACAGCGAAGTTGTCCAGAACATATTAGAAAGCACCCCTGCCTCAGGGCTTCACACTGCTATCAGGGTAATAGACCACAAGGGTAACATCAAATTCTCGTCGGATAAAAACGACCTTGGCAAGGCCATACCGTCCAATTCAATGATTTGCAAGGAGTGCCACAATATTGACAGCAAGGTCATTCTTAAAAATACCGGCAGGAATTACTTCTTTACCGACAGTGAAAGCAGCGGCCACGCGCTCAAGGCCTTCATACCCGTAAAGAACGAACCCGCGTGTTCGTCTGCCGCATGTCACGTCCACCCACCGGAAGCCACAATAAACGGCATCATTGAGGCGGGGTTTCCCATGGCTCAGTTAGATAAAAAATTCAGGGATAAAAATCTCGATGTCTTTATACTTGGAATTGTTTTTCTTGCCCTGATTGCTGCGACCCTGTATGTACTGATGTTGAAACTGGTAATCAAGCCGGTGATATTAATATCCGAGGGCATAAGGATGATAACGAGGGGCTACTACGGCCATCCGATAGACGTTCGCATGGAAGATGAGATAGGCGCGTTAGGGCAGGCCTACAACGACATGACAAAAGAGCTAAAGGCGGGGAAAAACGAACTTGAGGAAAAGACAAGGGCGCTTTCTGAGATAATGGAGCAGAAATCCCTTGAAATCAGAAAGACTCAGAAGCAGTACATGTACACGGAAAAGCTGGCCTCTTTGGGCAGAATGGCGGCGAGTGTGGCTCATGAACTAAACAGTCCTCTTACGGGCATAATCGTATTTGCGAGGTTATTATTAAAACGAGTCCCCCCTGATAACAAGGCCGACCAGGATGACCTGAAGGTCATAGTTGAACAGGCCGAGAAGTGCTCTAACATCATAGCCGTGTTGCTTGGATATTCAAGGACAATCCCCTCGGACAACCTTGCCATGGATGTCAATAGCGCGATAGAAAACGCCTTAAATATCCTCAAAAATCAGTCAAAGTTTTATAATGTTGCGGTAGAGAGACAGCTTGACACGATACTGCCGCGCATACATGGCGACCAGTCTCAAATTGAGCAGGTATTTATCAATCTTCTTATTAATGCCTCAGACGCGATGAACAACAAGGGGAAGATATTTATCAGGACAAGGAGTTTTACCGAGGATACCAACGAGTATGTCGAGATAGAATTCACAGACACCGGCCCCGGCATACCCATAGACTATCTCGAAAAGATATTCGAGCCATTTTATACAACAAAACCGGAGGGAAAGGGCACCGGACTGGGACTGGCCGTGAGCAAGGGTATAGTTCAAAACGCGGGAGGCCGCATATTTGTCAAAAGCAAGGCCGGCGAGGGCGCAAGTTTCTTCATACATCTGCCAATAAGTAATACCAAGTTGCAGACAGAGGAGTAATCGGAGCATCCTTCGACAAGCTCAGGATGATTCGATTGTTATATAAAGAATCTTATTTATATGATTGCAACTTGGTATAAGGTATAAAACCCCTCTATGAGATACCTTGTTGACAAACTCAGGGAAATAACCACCAGACTAAGAAACGTCGGCATCAGGGACGCGGAAAGGGAAGCTGAGGCACTGCTGTGCCTGGCCCTGAACATAAACAAGGCCGCCCTCTACTGCCATGACCTCATCGAAATCTCAAACGAAGCCTCCTCCGCCAGCAAACTCGATTCCATGATAGCCCGCAGACTTGCCCGGCAACCCTTTCAGTACATCGCCGGAGAGACCGAGTTCTTAGGGCTGTCTTTAGCTGTCGGGACGGGCGTACTAATTCCCCGGCCTGAGACCGAGCTGCTTGTTGAGATAGTCACCGGTATTATCAAGGTCAAGCACAAGCCAACACTCAATGTGCTTGACCTATGCACCGGCAGCGGCTGTATCGCCCTTGCGCTGGCGAAGCAATTTCCAACCTCTGTCGTCCACGCGGTTGACATATCGGAGATTGCCATAAGGTACGCCGCCGCAAACGCCGCCACAAACAACATTAATAATATCACTTTCCACACCGGCAGCCTGTATGGTCCTGTGCAAACCCATACCTTCGACGTAATCGTATCCAATCCCCCGTACATTAAGACCTTTGATATAGCCCTTCTTGAGCCTGAAATTCGCCTTTATGAACCTGTTGAGGCCCTTGATGGGGGGCAGGACGGTCTGCATTTCTACAAAAAAATCATCACCGGCGCGGCAGGACGCCTGTCCGAAGGCGGTATAATGGCATTTGAGCTTGGCGACACATTAGCTGCCGCAGTTATGGAAATTGCCAGCGAGGCGGGCTACAGCAAACTCACCCTCAAGTCCGATTACTCATCAACAGAGCGATTTCTGATAATAAATGAATAGGATAACCAATGGATAAACCACCTGAAAAACTCTCCATCACGCCGCCCCTTCCCGGCGTTTATCTATTTAAAAATGCAAAAGAGAAAATACTTTATGTTGGCAAGGCGAGAAGTCTGAGAAACCGGCTGAGGAGTTATTTTCACAAAAGCATCTCAGGAGATTTACGAAAATCCGCCCTTGTTGATGAGGCCACTGACTTCTCCTTCGTCGTCACACAAAACGAGATAGAGGCACTGGCGCTTGAGTCCAACTTCATTAAGCAGTACAGGCCGAAGTATAACGTCATCTTAAAAGACGACAAGAACTATCCCTATCTGAAGATAACCGTGACCCAGCAGTGGCCGGGGATTGAGGTAGTGCGGCGGTTTGACCACGGCGGCGACATATATATAGGGCCATACGTTTCATCACGTGGCATGAGGGAAACCCTCGACTTCATCAGAAAGTATTTCCACGTCAGGACGTGCAAGTATAAAATCGAAAATCTCAAGAGGCCATGCGTGGAGTATCAGATAGGACACTGCGGCGCGCCATGCGTCGGCCTTATAAGCGGAGAGGACTACATGGCGGCGGTCAATGAGGTGATAGATTTTCTAAAAGGCGACAATCAAACCATCCTTGCCAACCTCACCCAGTCCATGACCGCCCACTCAGACGCCCTCCGGTACGAAAAGGCCGCCATAGTACGAGATAAAATCGCGGCGATACGTGAAACATGGGAGACGCAGAAGGTTATAGACCCGGCGCTCGCCGATTCGGACGTAATTGGATATTACGGCACAGGCAGCGAGGGCATGTTTAACGTATTTTTCATACGAAACGGGGTATTAGCTGCAGTGAAGGACTTCCACATAAAAGACCTGAAGGGGCTGTCCTATAAGCAATTGCTCTATACATTTATTGAGCAGTTCTACAATAAAGACATCATCCCGCCAGAGCGCATAATAGTGGCTCAGAAACCAGCGCAGCCGGGCACGCTGAGGGCATGGCTGAAAAAAAGAAAAGGAAGCCCGGTAGACATAATCATCCCGCCCCCCGGCACACCCACCGACATCCTGACTATGGCCAACGAAACCGCGAAGAGAAACCTGTCCTTAAAGCGCGGCTCTCCAGACATTGCAATCATGTCAGAGCTGGCTCAAAGACTAAACCTGTCTGCCCCGCCCACTGATATAGGCGCGTTTGATGTCTCCACAATATCTGGGAGCGAATCGGCGGGTGCGTTTATACGCTGGCGGGATGGGCGCTTCGCGAAGGACTCCTACCGCCGCCTTAAAATCAAAACCGTTACGGGAGTGGACGACTATTCGATGATGACCGAAATATTTATGCGCGTCGCAAAAAACCTAGGAGATGAATTTCCCCACCTGCTTGTCATAGATGGAGGGAAGGGGCAGCTTGAAAGCGCCCTAAGCGCATTGCGGCAATTGAACGCCGAAGGCCTATTTGTTGATAACGCTATCGCCATCATCTCAATAGCCAAGAATCCAGACAGGGTATTTATTCCGGGCGCGCTGAGGGGGATAAGCCTTGAGGATGGCTCGCAGTCTTCGCTGTTTCTCAAGCGAATCAGGGACGAGGTACACAGATTCGCAATCACCTATCACAGAAAACTCAGAGAGCAGCGAATGAAACGCTCCCCGCTTGAGAATATTAAGGGCATATCGAAAAAGAGACGGCTTGAGCTGCTGAGACACTTTGACAGCATAGAGGCGATTCGGGCGGCAAAGCCCGAAGAAATATCGTCACTAAAAGGCTTTAATGCAAAGCTCGCGGCAAAAATCCTCGCCGAGTTACAAATCCCCTGAAAATACAGGTCAAGGAGGGTTACCCTCCTTGCGGGAGTTTGAGGGCAGCGCCCTCAATGTCGCTAATCAGTTCATCCCTGAAACGCGGGACATTTCCGCCATCCTTCAATGGGCCGCGCCTGATGAGCCATTCATGTTACGAGGGTGTGGTTGGTGACGGCGGAATTTATGTCACATCCAGCTCTTGGGATGTGATGATTTGCATAAATGTGGCTGCGTTTACTATCTGTATGCCTTTATAGTGTTTAAGTGTAAGCAAATGCACATCTCCTGAGATTATATAATCCGCTTCACCCTCGATGGCGCATGAGAGGAACTTGTCGTCTGCTGGGTCTGCCTTGATATGCTCGACTTTTATTTTCTCCCCGGTAATGACTGTTCCCTCATAGAGAAAAGACGTTATGCCGTTTAGGATATCCTCATCCAGATGATATTTTGTGTAAATATGTTCCCTGTGAATCACGTTCAGAATCTCGTGATTTATAGAGAAGGAAGTAACCACCCTGAACAGTTCTTTACGTGCGGCATTCAGAACTTTATATGGCGAACCTTTGGGCGATATGATACCACTTACGAAGACATTCGTGTCTATGACAGCCCTAATTCCTGACACCAGACCTTACTTCAGCTATAGCCGCGTTTACATCCGATAAGACCTCTGTTTCAGTAAATTCGTCGTTACTCTTAGCAATCTCATTTAGAGAGTACCCGAACATCTCCTGCCATGTCGTGACTTTTTCACGTTCGAGCTTCTTTTTTATCATTATTTTTTCGTCAGGGCCAAGCTGCTCAATTATCACAAGAAGCTGCTGGAAAGGAATTTCAAGTTTTACATTATTTGCAGCCACATTAAGCCTCCTCTAAGTTATTTCACTATTATTATATGCACATTCCGGTGAAAAAACCAACCTAAAAATACAGGTCAAGGAGGGTTACCCTCCTTGCGGGAGTTTGAGGGCCGCGCCCTCAATGCCTCTAATCAGTTCATCCCTGAAACGCGGTACATTTCCTCCTTCTTTCAATAATCCCCGTCTTATAAGCCGTTGATATACCTCAAGGACTACCGGCTTATAAAGAAACGACGACCTGAGTAATTGTTCGTCTGAGAATATTTCTATCGGCGTACCAATTCCAGCTACTGCGCCTTCCTTCATAACGATAACGCGGTCGGCCCACTCGTAGGCCAAATCTATGTCGTGGGTTGACATTATCAGCGTTACTCCCCTTTTGTTCAGCCTTGAAAATATATCAATGACTTGTTCCCTGTGGACATGGTCAAGACCGGCAATCGGCTCATCTAATACGATTACCTGCGGCTCCATTGCTATTACACCGGCAATAGCGGCAAGTTTCTTCTGCCCGTGGCTTAGAAAGTGCGTGGGGCGCTCCTTTAGTTCATAAATCCCGCACGCAGTTAGAGAATCATCAACCCTTCTTTTTACTTCTTCAAGGGATAAGCCCAAATTCATCGGGCCAAAGGATACATCCTCTGCTACGGTGGCCGAAAATAGTTGAACCTCCGGGTCCTGAAATACCGCGCCGACGCGCCTCCTTAGATTAGACAGCGCCTTGCGATCGTATGTAATTTCCACGCCGTCGTAGAGAATCTTCCCGCTCAATGGCCGCAATATCCCGTTTAAATGAAGCAAAAACGTGGTCTTACCGGCACCGTTTGCCCCTAACAGCGCATACTTCAAACCTCTTTCAATACGCAGTGAAACATTATTTAGGGCGATAACGCTGTCATATTTGAATGTGACGCCTTTTGCTTCTATCATCCTGAGCCTATTACGATTAAAAAAATGTCAATGACTGTGATTGCGGCGATATTGACCGCTGAAGATTTAAAAACTCTTTGCATGACGTTCAGCTCGCCGGTGAATCCGCGCGATTCAAGGGCTGTGTTCAGGTAGTCAGCCTGCCTGAGCATTCGCGCAAACAGACTTGAAATCAATATCCCCATTGAACGATACGAGTTCTTTATTCCATCATAACCCAGACGCGAAGACTGCGCGGTACGGGTCTTTTGCATAATATCCATAAATACAAAGATAAACCTGTACGTCAGGCCCATCAACTCAATAATAATTGAAGGCACGCGGACTTTCCTGAGTACCGGCAATATATCGGCGGCGGGGGTTGTCAGAATCAAAAAATAAAAACAGGAAATTGCGGCAAACGCCCGAAAAAATACAAACACCGCCCCCTTCAAATCCACAGCGCCATACGCGACGGCAACACTCCCCAGGAAAACAAAGACAAACGCCTTAAATATAATTCCCACGTAATACCCAAGGGGAATCCTCGCCAGAAATAAAACCGCCCCTGCCATTATCATAAAAACAATTAAATGTACCGCCGTTGAGCCGCTGATTAAAGCTATAACCATACATGAGAATGAAAATACGAGCTTCTCAACCGGATGAACGTCCCTGAGGGCATTAGAATAGGCGAATCTATCCGGCATCGTTGTAAGTTAGCGCTTCCTTCGTTTACGCATGATATAAAAAAAGATAAACCCCGCCCCTATGGATGCCTGAAATACGAAGAGAAGCGTTTCAGTTGCCTTACTCGGACTCCAAAACGGTTCAGCCCACCGCACATAACCAGAGTTGATATCCTTTATGACCAACTCGGCCTTGTCGTCGGTGCCCATCACATCGGACGTCATACTAATCAAGGCCGGAGCTAATGCGATTAAAATAAATAATATAACCAACGAGATATTTTTTCTCGTAAACATTCAGGCCTCCCCTCTTGACAGAATTTTGAGTTCTTCGGCGCTATTGGCAGTTAAGTAATTATATACCAATACGGTTAAAATTCCCTCAGCGATGGCAATGGGGACTTGAGTAACGGCAAATACGGCCAAAAATTTTATAAAAGAGCCGGTAATTCCGCTGCTTTGAGATGGAAACGCCAGCGCAAGCTGAAACGCCGTCACAACGTATGTAGCCAAATCCCCCAACGCCGCCGCTAAAAACACAGAAAGCCAGACAGGTACCTTCGCCTTTTTTAATGAAGTATACAAAACATAAGAGACTATCGGCCCAACAACCGCCATAGAAAACACATTCGCGCCAAAGGTCGAAATCCCCCCGTGGGCAAGCAACAGCGCCTGAAATATCAGGACAATCCCACCAAGAACGCTCATCACAGCCGGGCCAAAAACAATCGCGCCAAGCCCAACCCCCGTCGGATGTGAACAGCTCCCCATCACCGAGGGAATCTTCATAGCCGACAGAACAAATACAAACGCGCCGCAAAGCCCAAGCAGCAATTTCAATTTCGTGTTATCCCGCGTCGCCCTCTTGGCCATCATAACCCCGTAAATCAAAAACGGTATCGAACAGATATACCAAAACGCACACCAGTTGAAAGGTAAAAACCCCTCCATAATGTGCATGGCATAGGCAGATTGCGGGATAAGAATCAGCAACGCCGCTACCACGCCAATATATCTAAAAACAAACATCTTCATTCTAGTAGTAATAGAGCAAATTAAATGCCCGTTCAATGCGGTTAATAAATGCACGGCGCACCTCTTCGTAAAACCCCAGGGATTTGATAAAGCTGCCGCCCTCATGTACAACGCTGAGATAGTCAACCTCAAGGCCAAGGGATTCCAACTCCGCCCTGAGACTTTGAGCCTCGCCCAATAAGTCTTTCTCCACATGCAGGCCAGAGACATACAGCAGAGGAATCAGCCTCGCCTTTTTAACTGATGCCATAGCGGCAATCTTCCCAAGCAAGATGTCCAACGATGGCATCCCGTCAATGGTGGCAAAATAACAATTCTGAAATTTTTGCGTCAAATAGCAATCAAGCCCCTGATAGAGGATATTCGCGGGATCAGCACAAAGTGGCGTACCGTGAGCCACAGTAATGTTGATACCATCAGGGATGAAATCCCGCGCCACAGCAGACATAACCTCAACAACGAACTGCCACCTATGAAGCAGTGTCTCACCCATAGCAATACGCAAACCGGGGAAATTAACACACATCTCCATAAGTTCCTGATACTCGGTACCGGGGACAATTTGAAGAGGCTGGACAACGGCCTTTCTGTAACCCTGCCCTTCCAGTGAGGCGAGCGCCTGAAGGACGCCCGGTGAGCCGGTCTTCTCTCTGACGATTTCAGATGTATATGCCCATACGATATGAGTCTCAGGAAAGTGTGCCCTAACATCAGAGTCGAATATATCGTATGCCGCCCTGCCCCTTGAAGTCGTACCGAACGCGGCGATAACCAGGGCGGGAGATTCCCTGAGATTCCGTTTCTTCAGCTTTCTCTCTTTCATAGCAGAAAAAACGCCGAACTTGAACTAATTACTTGCATCCACCAAGACATATGCCATCCACCCTCGTGATTTCACTGGACAGGTCTTCCGGCTCAGGGCGCACCTACTAACCCGCCTTCCCAAGACATATCACTCACACACACGGCAAGAGACAATCTCAGTGGCAAATACACAGGGCTTTCGTTCCCATCACGGCTGCGGGGCAGCGGAAGTCTCACACTTCTCTTCCCTTATATCCAGCTAAACTTAAATACTAACAAGAAGATAACACGACAGGCAGTGTAAAATCAACGCCGATTTTTTTGATTGTCGTACCAAAGTAGAAATGTCCTATTCTTACCAAAATAGAAATGTCCTAT
>NZ_JBJUSG010000046.1:0-24016 GCF_046044395.1 Candidatus Magnetominusculus dajiuhuensis
TTAAAGCACGGGGGCTTTTAACTCTTTTCGCTTCTCTATGTCGGTTATAGGGTTAAGGATAAATAATAGTTGATTGCAACAAATAATACTTGACAAAATTAGTATACTATTATAAAATAAAAGTATGTTAAGACTATCTACCAGATGTCAGTACGGGGTGAGGGCGATGTATGAGATAGCCCGCGGGTATCCGGCGATGCCGGTTACGATAAGGGTGATATCTGAGAAACAGGACGTATCGGTGGCCTTTCTGGAGCAGATACTGGGAAAGCTCAGAAAGGCCGGCCTGATAAGGAGCGTAAAAGGGCCTGGGGGCGGCTATATGCTCAAGGCGGCGCCGGAGGAGATTTCCATAGAGGAGATTCTGTTGATACTTGAAGGTCCGATAGCGATTACCGCGTGTGTGACTCAAGAGGCCAAAGAGGATAATAGAGCAGGGGGATGCGTAAAGGCTGACCACTGCGTAATACAGCACCTGTGGAAGGCGTTGGGACGACAGATTGAGGATTTTTTGAATACGATAACCCTCAGGGACCTCCTTGATGGGAGGCATTTCAGCCCGATTTTGCAGCACGGGGTTGAGGAGCGGGAGGCGGTGTGCCGCTGAAATTCGTCGAAAATGTAAAGGCGGACGTCACAAGCGACATAGTCTATATGATGTGCCCGATGCACTTGTTGAAGCTGGAAGAGCACATGAAAGAACTCCACAAGGGTCAGGTGCTTGAGCTGCTCACCGATTATGACGGCGCGCTTGAGGACATACCGGCATGGTGTGACAAGACCGGGAATGACTTTCTGGGGATAGACGAAGAGGATGATTACTATAAAATATATATCAGAAAAGGGGGCACAAATGAACATTAAATACTTTGACCACATAGCGTCAAACCCGTTGCTGCCAGAGGTGCTGGAGGCGATGATGCCGTATTTTAAGGAGCAGTTTGGCAATCCGATGAGCATGTACGACCTTGGAATGAACGCGAAACAGGCGATAGACACGGCGAGGGAACAGGTTGCCGGCCTGATAAACGCAAGGCCGTCGGAGATAATATTCACCTCTTCGGGGGCGGAGAGCAATAACTTCGCGCTCAAAGGGATGGCCCTTGCCAGACAAGGCGATGGCAAACACCTGATTATATCAAAGGCTGAGCACCATTCAGTGATGAACACTGCCCGTTCGCTCGAAAAACAGGGTTTTGTTGTCACCTATGTGCCGGTAGATAAGTATGGAATGGTTGACCCTGAGACGGTAAAAAAGTCAATAACGAAAGAGACGACGGTTATTTCTATAACTCTCGCCAGCTCAGAGGTTGGCACAATTGAGCCGATAAGGGAGATAGCCGCCATTGCGGGGGAGCACAAGATAGGTTTTCACACGGACGCGGTGGCAGCGGTGGGCAACATACCCGTGGATGTAAAGGACTTGGGGGTAGATGCGTTGAGCCTGTCAGCGCACCAGTTTTATGGCCCTAAGGGAGCGGCGGCAATGTATCTGAAAACGGGGCAGCGAATCCTGCCGCTTATATACGGGGGTATTCAGGAGGGTGGACGGCGCGCGGGGACAGAAAACGTACCGGCGATTGTTGGCATGGGAAAAGCGGCGGAGCTGGCGGCATTAAACCTCACCGGACGTATGGCCCATGTGCGGCAGTTAAGTGACAGGCTTACAGAGGGGATACTAAAGATAGAAAAAGTACACGCCACCGGACATCCGACGCAGAGGCTTCCCGGCCTTGCGAGTTTTGTGGTTGAGTACATAGAGGGAGAGGGGATGCTGCTTCTGCTCCTTGCCAAGGGGATATATGCCGCGAGTGGTTCCGCGTGTACATCAAAGGCGCTTAAGGCATCGCCGGTATTGCTGTCAATGGGAGTGCCGACGTCAATGGCCCACGGCTCGATAGTATTCAGCCTTGGGATAGGGAACACGAAAGAGGACGTAGAATGCTGTGTAGAGGAATTTCCACTGATAGTAAAACGATTAAGAGACATGTCGCCGTTTGCCAAAGAGGGCTGGGGAGCTATCAAGGCAGAGGACGCCAGTAAGGAGGGTGCATAAATGTATAGCGCGAAACTAATGGATCATTTTACAAATCCAAGAAACGTAGGGGAAATAGTGGATGCCGACGGCGTAGGTATGGAAGGCAATCCAACATGTGGCGACACGATGAAGCTGTCTATAAAGGTAAAGGACGACGTGATAACAGATGTGAAGTTTCAAACCTTCGGTTGCGGGGCGGCCATAGCTGTATCGAGCATGATAACGGAAATGGCGAAGGGCAAGACACTGGCGGAGGCCCTTTCAATAACGAAAGAATCTGTGGCAGAGGCGTTAGACGGGCTGCCGCCGCAGAAGATGCACTGCTCAAACCTCGGCGCGGACGCGCTTAGGAAAGCCATAGAGGACTACAGGTCAAGACAAGCGCAGGGTTGATTTTTCACGGCGAAAGTGCTATAGTGTAGATTCGCTGGCAGTGCACAAAGGCACTACGGCGAAAATGGAGAGGTGGCCGAGCGGTCGAAGGCAGCCGCCTGCTAAGCGGTTGTGGGGGTAATACTCCACCCAGGGTTCGAATCCCTGCCTCTCCGTTTCACTATAAGGTGCCATAATCGCCACAGACTTCACTCCAGCGCGTTACCAGACTTCACGCCAGTGCGTTGGCTATGCGGGCAAACTCATCTATGCTGAGCGTCTCCGGCCTTCTTGCCGGGTTAATGCCTATGGCGTTCAATATATCGCCTACTCCGGCGTTAAAACCCTTCAAATTGTTGGAGAGCGTCTTTCTGCGCATCGAAAACGCTGTCCTGACAATCGCAATAAATAACTTCTCATCGGCAACCCGTACCCTTTCCTCCCTTAACATTTTAAACCCTATGACCGCGGAATCCACCTCCGGCGGCGGCCTGAACAATTCCCTTGAAACGATAAACTTAATCTCAGGGACGCTTACAAGCTGCGACATTATCGAAAGCACCCCGTAGGATTTCCTCCCCGGTGGCGAGGCAATACGCTCCGCCAGTTCCTTCTGAACCATGAGGGTCATGCCTGTAAGTGTCTCTCTTTCCGCGAACAGCCTGAATATCAGCGGCGTGGTTATATAATACGGTATATTGGCGACCACTTTAAACGTGCCAACTGCCCCATAATCATATCTCAGTGCGTCAGCGTGGACAAGCTCAAGATTTGAGACACCTCTGAAACGCCCCTTAAGTCTCTCATAGAGGCTTACGTCCAGCTCTATGGCTATGACTTTTTTTGCCCTGTCTATGAGTTTTTCTGTAAGAGAACCCGTGCCAGGGCCAATTTCCACTACCACATCGTCAGGGGATACGTCCGCCGCCGCGACGATATCCCCGAGAATTGCGCCATCGTAGAGGAAGTGCTGTCCTAATTTTCTCTTTTTCACCGGCTTGTCCTGTATTATAATAGATTGTCCGCGCTTATTAACACCTACACCTCCCCAATGTCACGGTAAATTTGTTTTCCTTCATAAGTAAGCGATAGTTGCTTAGTTTGTTGCCATCCTTGCCCCTTTCTGTCATTCCGGCTTGTCAGGAATCGTCCCTTAAATGGTTGTTTCATGATGATTTTTCCTGTTCTGAGATATAAGGACAGATTCTGGACAAGCCGGAATGACAGCCAAAGAAAAGAATAGTCTGGAAATCATTAAAACTTCCCATGATAACTTGTTTCATTCGTTAGAACAAAAATACCGTGTCCCCAATGTGCATTCGTTCCCTTGAAATAACCATAGCGACGGGTATATAATACTTACAGGGTTGGGCTCAAAAAATATTTTTAAAAAGGGCCTAAAGTTTCTTAGTATATTGCCGATAAGAGAAGTGAACACTTTTAAGATGGCAAGGAGGAGGTAAGTTATTATGGCAATCCAAAATGTTGTTACACATCAGGCCCCAGATACAAACGCGGCAGCCTATAAACCCGCTAAGACGCAGCAGCCGCAGCAACCGGGTGGCGGTCAGAACAACGGGGGTACGGTCGGTGCCGCCGGTACAGAAAACACGCAACAGCCGGCTGCGATTGTTAACATTTCCACAACTGCAAAAGAGGCGGCAAACGCGGCCGCAAAGCAGACTGAAAATACTGGTGCAGCAGGGGCAACTGGTGCGGCGCAGAACGTAGGACAGCCGCAGAATACGCCGAACGTGAACCAGCAAAACCCTAAGGGAGTTGAGCAGGCGTTTTTTAAGTCGGTAGTGTAGCCGTATCTGATATTGCGTGATAAGGCCTTGACAAGGCAGCGTCAGCGGGGGTACTTGTTAAGGTGTGTAGTAAAACCAGAGACGTATAAGGAGAATGTAAAATGGAAATCGCAGGGATAGGTGTAAGTGCTCAGACGAATGTCAGCGCTGCCAACACGCAGACTAAGCAGCAGACCTATGCTCAACCTGCTTCCCAACAGCAGTCCCAGCAAAACGCCGAAACAACTGCTAAGGCTCCAGTCAGCTCAAGCAATAATGACTCCGTAAGGGTTACTATCACGAGCGAGGGAAAGAACATGCTGAACAACTCTCAGCAGAATGTTGCGGCAACTGGAGGGGATACCGCCAACAATCTGGCAAACTTAGCCCAGGGCAACAATGCTCAGCAGGGAACCCAGGCAGGGACCCCATCTGAAAAGAGCGCTAAGGACAATAACCAGATTAATCCGCCAGCCCCTCCCGTGAGTAGTCTTTTCAGCAATTCTGCTTATTATTCCGTGGAGAAAAACGCAAAGGATAATACGCAGAGTGTGGTAGTAAAAATTGTGGATTCAAATGGGAATGTGGTTAGGTCGATACCGCCTGAGGATTTGTTAAAGAGCGCGTCGGAACTGAATATCGGACCGAATAATCTTTACCATTCACTGACATAGGGGGAGCGCTCCCCCCTATGTCGGCGTGGAAGGCTTGGGTGGAGGTGTGTTGCGTATCATAGACAGATGGCTCACAAATGAGCACAAATGAATGCGGGTTCGGCCTCCCCCGGAACAATTATGTGTCAGAACAATGGGGCATTTTTACTTTGGCTTGACATGTCAGAACAATTATAGCGACTTCACTAAGGGTTTTCTGTTACAATATGGACATGGAAGCTGAGGCAGATAAACTCTTCAGATTATCAAGTGCCGTTGGAGAAATCCACAGCAGTATTTCTCGTGCTACCGACCATAATGACCTGCTTACAGCAATCCTTGACATTGTAGGTGCCCTTGTGCTGATACTTGACAAGGATGGGCGCGTGATTTATTTTAATCGTACCTGCGAGGAGATTTCCGGCTATGATTTTGCAGAAATAAAGGGTAAATGTCTCTGGAATGTCCTCACAAGGGAAGAAGACGCGGAGTCCGCGAGGGTAAATTTTGAAAAGATTTTGAAAGGGAATTATCCAGCCGCCTATGAGAACTTCTGGAATAGCAAAGACGGTTCAGAGCATTTGATTGCGTGGTCAAACACTGCCTTAGTTGACGAAAAATCTGAGGTAACATATGTGATTGCCACAGGGATTGACATCACGGAGAGGAAACTCACGGAACAACGCCTTCAGTATCTGTCATACTTCGATTCCCTTACAGACCTGCCAAACAGGACGCTCTTCTATGATCGTTTGAGCCATGTGCTGGGACACTCCAGAAGGTATAACCAGATGTTTGCCTTGTTGTTTTTAGACCTTGACGGATTTAAGTTTATCAACAATTCATTGGGCCACGACATGGGAGACATGCTTTTAAAGATGGCTGCCTCCAGACTGCCTAAATGCGTGAGGGAATCGGACACCGTAGCCCACGCGGGCGCTGACGAATTTGTGATAATCCTGCCTCTGTTAGAAAAGGTGCAGGAGGCCTCACTGGTTGCCGAGAAAATACTTGACGCCTTTTCAACCCCGTTTTATCTTGACGTACATGAGTGTTTTATCAGCATGAGCATTGGTATAAGCATCTATCCTGACGACGGAGACGATATAGACGCACTGCTTAAGAACTCGGACGTTGCCATGTATCAGGCAAAGAACAAGGGCGGCAACACCTATCAGTTTTATAACCCGGAGATGAACACCCGCGCGTTGAGGCGTCTGAAGCTTGAGAATAATTTGCGCAAGGCCCTTGAGAGAAACGAATTCGTTCTCCACTATCAACCTAAAATAGACCTTAACTCATGGTCGGTATCCGGGGTAGAGGCCCTGATAAGGTGGTTAAATCCACAGTTCGGCATGATCTCTCCGGTGGAGTTTGTTCCCTTAGCAGAGGAGACCGGCCTTATAATCGTCATAGGTGAGTGGGTACTCAGAACTGCCTGTGCTCAGGCTAAACATTGGCAGGACATCGGCCATAAGGGGATTCTTATGTCTGTGAATCTGTCTGCAAGGCAGTTTAAGTCGCAAAATCTTGTCCTGTTAATAGAGAATATATTAAAGGAAACAGGCCTGTCGCCTGAGTCTCTTGAGCTTGAGCTGACTGAAACTGTAGTCATGGACGACGCGGAGAAGGCTATCAAGATACTGCGGGAGATAAAAAATATGGGCATACACATAGCCATAGACGATTTTGGAATGGGCTACTCTTCGCTGAGTTATTTAAAGCGTTTTCCTATTGACTGCCTTAAGATAGACCGGTCATTTGTCAGTGATATAACAACCGACACCGACGACGCGGCAATAGCCACTGCGATTATAGCGATGTCCCACAGCCTGAAATTGAAGGTTATAGCCGAGGGAGTGGAAACAGATGGCCAACTGGAGTTTCTGCGCGCCCTTGATTGTGATGAGGCTCAGGGATACCTGTTTTCGAAACCATTGTCTTCTGAGGATATAAAGGTCTACCTCGCAAGCAAGAAGCTCAAATCGGGCAAGTAATGGAAATTCATGTAACATTGGGACCGGCGTGTCTTACAGAGCCACGGCTCATTGAACTGCTCAACTCAGGGGTTTCCGCCATAAGGCTCAACATGTCCTATGTAAACGAAGGGACACTCCACAGCACAATATCCCGCATAAGGCAAATTGCCCCTCACGTAAAAATAGGCGCGGACATAAGGGGGAGGAAACTTAGAATCGGCACCGTCCCGGGCGATAAGGTTACGCTCAGGGCTGGACAGACATTCAGGCTGTACCCATCAGAAGACGCCAAAGCGGGCGCTGAAGACTACGCCTATGTGAGTTACCCGCACATGTGCTCTAAACTAAACGCAGGGGCGGTAGTATTACTTGACGATGGGGCGATTACGCTTACGGTAATGGAAATCAAATACGGTGAGATTGCCTGCCGTGTTGAGACTGACGCGGAGCTGACCTCAGGCTGCGGGGTAAACACGCCGGGCTGCCCTATTGAACTTCCCCCGCTTAGTGCAAAGGACTATGGAGATATTGAGTGCCTGTCGAAATTATCAATTGACTTCGTCTATCTATCCTATGTGGAGAGGGCTTCGGACATTACGATACTCAAAGAAACCCTGCGCCGGTACAATATGAAAGACGCTGTTGTTGCAAAGGTGGAGCTTGCCGAGGCGGTGAAAAATCTTGAGGAGATATGTGCGGTGTCGGACGAGATTTGCATAGCGCGTGGAGATTTGGGCGTAGAGGTTGACCTGCCCAAAATCCCCTACATACAAAGACACATCGTGAAAACGGCAAGACAAGCCGGCAAACCCGTACTGCTGGCGGGCGAGGTGATGTTGTCGCTCGTAAACAGATACAAACCCTACAGGGCAGAGCTTACGGACGTGATAGCCGCCCTTGAGCAGGGAGTAGATGGTTTTATCCTATCCGACGAAACGGCAATAGGGGTAGACCCGGCAAACGCGGTAAGACATCTGCAAGCCTTGATACGGGAGCATAACCTGCGCTCAGTATGATTTTATCTCATTTTTTGCAAAATTGCGTTTATACCAGGTTGCGGTCAAATGAGTAAAAGGAGCATCCTTCGACAGGCTCAGGATGATTCGATTGATATAGAAATCTTCTTACTTATATGAGCCAATTGCAAAATGATGTGACTGTCAGTATTTACAACATTCTGGATTCCAGTTTTCGCTGGAATGACAGACATGGGAAGACGGAATCAGGTTGTCATTCCAGCGAAACATACATGAATAGGTAATATTCGCCCCCGCCCATGAAAATCGCAAGGCCATACTGCTAAGATTTATTCATTTCAGTGAAAGCTGGAATCAAGGAAAGGAATTTTCTATTGTATGTTTCTAATGCGTTTGCCTTGGGTTGCTTGACAGCGGTTCGCTTATTTATATAACCTAATACTAAGTTGCCGCAAAGGAGTAATAGGAGCATCCTTCGACAGGCTCAGGATGATTCGATTGTTAATAGAAAGAATCTTACTGCGATGTTTGCAGTTTGGTATAAGTGCGTGAGGAGACATTGAACAAACGAATAAAAAAGGGTTTAGTCTCAGGCCTGAAGGTTCTTGTCAGTGGGGCGATTCTATATGTGCTGCTTTCTAAGGTTGATCTGAACAGGGTTTTTTCATTGCTGAGAAACATGGATATGTTGTATTTCTCTTTGGGTTGCCTGTTGAATGTCGTTACGGTTGGTTTTATTTCCAGGCGGTGGCAGTTGTTTATCTCTGACGATATTCCCCTGAGTAAACTATTTTCACTCAACATGATAGGGCTTTTTTTTAATAACATAATGCCGGGGACAACCGGAGGCGACGCCGTCAAGGTATATTATGTCTATAAGAAGACAGGGAGTGGTTTGATTGCCGCGGGGTCAGTGTTTATGGACAGGTATATAGGGCTTGCAAATATTATTTTCATTGGACTGGCGGCCATGATGTTTGGCCTGAACAGGCTTGCCGGCACGGGTGTTGAGTTTTTTACTCCGGCGGTAACTTTGGCTTTTGTCGTGGGGAGTTTTATAGTGTTCGGGTTTCGCTTAGGCGGAAGATTTTCTTCTGTGGCGAAGTTTTATGAATACTTTCATTTATATATGAGGGATACTAAGGCCATCGCTTTATCGTTTATGCTGACAAGCGCGGCGCAGCTCATCGCCATTGGCTGCGTGTATTTGGTGGCAGTTGGTTTAGGTGTGAAGATTGGCGTTTTAGACCTTTTAATATTCGTGCCAATAATAGTGCTGATTGCCGCGATTCCTATCTCGATTTCAGGGTTTGGCCTGCGCGAAGGGGCATTTGTACTGCTCCTTAAAAGGGCGGGAATTGCCGAGGAGATGGCCATCGCGATTTCTTTCGGGTGGTATTTAACTACACTATTGGCAAGCCTGCCGGGTTTTATCTTCTATCTGTATAATAAAACAGAGGTCGGCGGTAAGGCCGATGGTGAGAAGACCGGCGATGACGACAGGGTTATTGAAAGTGTTTGACGATCCAAAAAAACAGTTAGAGGTTATCAGGCGTGGGGTCTCGGAGATAATAAGCGAGGAGGAACTGCTTGATAAGTTGGCGCGCTCTCATAAGAAGAACCGTCCGCTTAGGATAAAGGCGGGTTTTGACCCAACCGCCCCCGACATACACCTTGGGCATACCGTGTTGATTGAAAAGATGCGCCATTTTCAGGAACTTGGCCATGAGGTAATATTCCTGATTGGCGACTACACCGGCATGATAGGCGACCCAACCGGCAAAAACGAGCAGCGTAAGCCACTGTCCAAAGAGGAGGTTGACGCAAACGCGGCCACATATAAAGAACAGATATTCAAGATACTTGACCCGGCGCGCACCAAAATCGTGTTTAACAGCGAGTGGTTTTCTAAGATGTCCGCGCAAGAGGTCGCCAGCCTGGGGACACTTCTGACGGTTGCCAGGATGCTTGAGCGCGATGATTTCAAGAAACGCTTTGAGGCGCATAACGACATATCGCTTTTAGAATTCTACTACCCGCTGTTTCAGGGCTATGACTCCGTAGCGCTGAAGGCCGACATCGAACTCGGCGGCACAGACCAGAGATTTAATCTCCTGATGGGCAGGACACTTCAGAGAAAGTACGGCAAAGCCGAGCAGGTTGTCATAATGATGCCGCTTCTTGAGGGCCTCGACGGCGTAAACAAGATGTCCAAGAGCCTCGGCAACTACGTTGGCATCAACGAACCGGCAACAGAGATATACGGCAAATTAATGTCTATAAGCGATGAGCTGATGATGAAATATTATACGCTGTTAAGCCACAAGGACATTGATGAGTTAGCCGCGCTGCGTGAGGGACTTGCAAACGGCACGGTTCATCCCAAAAAGGCAAAAGAAGACCTCGCCTTTGAGATTACCGAAAGATGCCATGGGGCGTTTTCAGCGCAAAAGGCAAAAGAAGGGTTCAATTTAATATTTACATCTAAAGAAATCCCTGACGACATCGCCACATACTCATACGAATGGGCAGAACCCACTGTCTGGCTGCCCAAAATCCTGAAAGACACCGGCCTTTGTGAAAGCACCGGGCAGGCGATTCGTTTGATAAATCAGGGAGGCGTTAAAATTGATGGCCGCAAAGCAGACGGACAGGACGAAAAACTCCCTGCGGGGGAGTACGTACTAAAGGTTGGAAAGAGGAAATTTATGAGGATTAAACCGTTATAGCGCGGCGTATTTTTTTTTGAATGTTCTCACTCCACGACAGAAAATTGACTCCACCCTGTTTGTCTTTTCTCCATCCTCCTCATCTTGTCGTCATTCCGGCTTGTCTGGAATCTGCCTCTCCACTACGTCCTCAAGCCAAATAAGATTCCGGACAAGCCGGAATGACAGACTACGGACTAAGAGTGAATTCACTGTTCCTTTTGCCGCCACATTAAATGATATATACAAATTTGTTATTGCCGTATGTTATTATAGCATAACGTGAAAAAGGTAATATTATCATATATTGAGAAGGTGCCGGCGCTTTCTCCGACGATAGCGAAGATTGTGCAACTGACCAGCAGCGACACATCCTCAGCGGTTGACCTTGTGCAGGCGATTAAGCTTGACCCTGCCCTTACGGTAAAGGTGCTGAATCTTATAAATTCCTCTTATTTCGGGATGCCTCAGGAGGTTACTTCCATAAACAGGGCTATTATCCTGCTGGGAATGAATACGATAAAAAATCTTGCATTAAGCGCCGAGGTTCTGTCTTCGTTTAATCCGTCAAAGGGTGCGTTGTTTAATGTGGATAAGTTTTGGCAGCACAGCCTGGCCTGTGCGATTTCCTCCAAGTTGATTGCGCAAAGAATTATCAAAGACCCGGTGAAGCGGGAAGAGTTTTTTATCGCGGGGCTTATTCATGACATAGGGAAGATTTTTTTTATTAAGCATTTCCCGCGTGATTACTTATCTATGGTGAAAAAAGTAGGGAGTTCTGACAGTTTGAATCATAAAGAGAGGCTGTTATTCACAATGGACCACGCAGAGGTTGGCGGGCTTATAGCCGAGAAATGGGCGTTGCCCCCGGACCTTGTTGCGTCAATTCGTTTGCATCACGAAAGGACTGTCAAGGGTGAGACATCTTTTTTGCCGGCCTCAGTGTATATTTCAAATCTTTACTGTAAGACAAATGGGTATGGCGATGACATCGGGGCGATGGTTGCAAAGGAAACGGACGACCAGGACTGGGGCAGGCTTAATCTTCATAAGGTGGACGAGGCGGAGATATTGTCGTGTCTGCCGGAGAAGGTTGAAGAGGCAAAGGTTTTTTTACAGGTACGAAGCAAATAGATGACTCGAAAGGCCGCTATTGACAAATACATGGATATTTCAGTAATAGCACGGTCAGGAAGAGATTTAAGGAGGCGGTTGTTTATGAAAAAAGCGGTCTTGATGATTATGGTTTTATTTGTTATTACCTCCTGCGGCACGAAGGAGGTCAAGGTTCAGCCCAGGGAATCCACAAGGGCTTCGACCTCGGTTGAGCAGCTTCAAAAGATCAGGGAATATTACGTCAAAAAAGACGCGGAAGGGCTGAGGTCAATGATAACGGCCGAAGGGTTTAAGACGATAGCCGCCGGCATGAAAAGCTTCGATTCTGTGGAGCTGCAGTTTACCCCACGCTGGGTTGAACTCCGGGACGACGGCGTTGTCGTGTCATCCTCGTGGGACGGCACGTGGAGACAGGCCGGGCAGACTGTGACAGAAAAGGGTTCGGCCATGTTTCTCTTTAAGGGCACACCCTTAAAGCTGGACGCGATACTGCGCGACAGCCCCTTTATTTATCCTTAACAACGATGGCCGCCAATTTTCAATGCTTAGGATATTGAGAGAGCGGGTTCATTCCAGCAGGGAGTACGGGGCGCTTGACCGTAATTTCCTCGCATGGATAAGGACAAGCGTGTCGCTTCTGGCATTTGGCCTTGGTGCGGAGAAGTTTGGTGCCTTTATGGAGAGTTTATCGAGGGTTGACCTTACCAAAATAGCCGACTACGCCCATCGCGGCAGCTCTTTGGAACATGAAGGAATTGCTATAATGGTAATAGGTTCGGTGGTGGGGCTGCTTGGTTTTATACAATATCTGATGAGATTGAAACGCATGGACGATAAGATTTACACCATTCCCTATATGTCGTGTACAGCGATAACGTTTCTGGTTGTCTTAACCGGAATTTTGTTTACAATGAATCTTAGATAGGTGTGTTTAGGGTTTAATGTTTTTAAAATACAAGACGAACGAATATAGCCGTGCGCAGGTACATATGGCCAACGAGAGGACATTTCTCGCGTGGGTTCGCACGAGCATAGCCGTCATGGCCTTTGGCTTTGTAGTTGAAAAGTTCGGGTTGTTTATGCTGAAAATCACAGAACTGCTTTCTTCCATCGGCGAAAAACAGGTGAGGCCAGAAGGCGCGGCACATCTCCCCCCGAGACCCGACATATCGCTGTTCTCCTCAAAGATCGGCATACTGCTGATTATCATTGGGGAGGTGATTACCCTTATCTCGTTTATGAAATACATGAACACGACCAGACAGATAAGACATGAGTTGTATCATCACTCCATCGTCTTAGATCTCCTGATGACGATTGCCATAATAGTTATTGCCGTATTATTTACCGCGCATTTGATAGAATCAAGGATATGACATGCTGGTAGGCTATAGTACGAACGATAAGATTTGCCCCCTGAATGAACTGATTAAAATTGTCGGGGAAAAACGTGCTGAGGGGAAAAAGATAGTCTTTACCAACGGGTGCTTTGACCTGATTCATGCTGGTCATGTCAGGTACCTGCAACAGGCAAGGGGCCTTGGTGATATACTCATAGTTGCCGTGAACTCTGACGATTCAGTCAGAAGGCTGAAACCCCGCAGGCCGATTGTTCCTCAGGCAGAGAGGGTGGTCGTTTTGTCTGCCCTTGCCGCGGTGGATTTTGTCTTAATATTTGATGAGGACACGCCGTTTGAGACAATTGCGGCGTTAAGTCCGGATGTCCTTGTAAAGGGTGGCGACTGGAAGAAAGAAGACATCGTAGGGTCGGCAATTGTGCCGGAGGTGTACAGCCTGCCATACGTCGCTGGAATGTCAACAACAGGGATAATTAATAAGATACTGGAAAGGTATAACTGAAAAATATCATTGACACAATTATAGAGCGTCTCAGTCCATGCCTGAGCCATCCCATACCTGAGAGGATATACAATCTGAAGGGCAGCCTTTTGCCTCTTTTTTTAACACAGCTTGGGGAGAGCTTTCTTCTTATAACGAACTCCGACGACGATTTTAACGCAATATCTGAGGGATATGAATTCTTCGCGGCCATAACCGGCGCTAAACCACTTAGACGACTTCCCACGCCCGACGATACCTCCTCCACCGGGGCGCTTGTAGAGACCCTTGCCACAATCGGCAGAGGCGCCTCGGTAATGGCCTCTGTTAAGACGTTTACAACCCCATTAAATATCACCAAAGGGACTGAAATCAGCTCGTTTATAATACAACGGGGTGATGAGCTGTCAAGGGATTCTGCAATCAGAAAACTCCAGTCCTTCGGGTATAAACACGCTGCCCTGGTTATAGACAGGGGTGAGTGCAGTTTGAGAAACTATATCCTTGATTTTTACCCCGTGTCAAGGGATAATCCCGTCAGGATAGAGTTCTTTGGAGACGAGATAGACTCCATAAGGGAGTTTTCTGTGGAGACGCAGCGCACTACAAAAACACTTGATAGTTATACCGTATTCCCCCTGACATTCATATCTGATTCAACCGGAAATTCAGGTGGCGGGCACAGCAGTCTGATAGAATTATTTGACGCGTCACGCGTATTTATACTTTACGGCGCGGCGGCAGAGGGGAAGGCGTTTCTGGAGGGCGTCAGCAACGCCCCTGCGCTGACTATCCTCTCTGATACCACATTTGACCCCACGGGTGTGGATGCCTGTGCGCTGCCATTAAACGGGTTGGGCGTATTGTTGGAGGAGCGTGCCTCGATTGCCGAATTCCCACCGGCTGTGAACGCGTTATCTAAGGGCAGCCGCGTTATGATAGTATCGGCCACTAAGGCGCAGGGGCAGAGGCTTAAGGAGATATTTCTTGAGTCGGACATGGCTGTCCCCGTGATAAATAAAGAAGACGCGGCACATTATGAAGGGACAATATTTATCACCGTCGGCACACTCAATGAGGGATTGTTTATAGACGGGCTTGTTGTCCTTACCGAGACTGAAATCTTCGGCGAGGTACAGCGCCACAAGACGCGCCCCGGCATTTCAAATATATTCAAGATACTGGAGGAACTAAAGCCCGGCGACTACATAGTCCATTTCGACCACGGTATTGGCGTCTTCGAGGGGCTGCGCCAGGAGAAGGCGGACGACTTTGTCTATGACATGCTGATAATCCGGTACGCCGATGACGCGCGCCTCTATGTGCCTGTTAACAGCATTAACCTGATTAAGAAGTACTGGGCAGAGGAAGGAATCCTCCCGCATCTAGATAAATTGGGTGGAAAGACATGGCAGCGCGCCAAGAGCAGGGCCAAAAAAAGGATAGAGATTCTGGCGGAAACGCTTATCGCCCATTACGCGGGGCGCGAGGTTTCCAAAGGTTTTTCACTCAGCCCCGACGGTCCGCTTCACGCCGAATTCGACGATTTCTTTCCCTATGAGCCAACCCCTGACCAAATTACCGCGGCGATGGAGATAAAAAAGGACATGGAATCAGACAAACCCATGGACAGGCTCCTCTGTGGGGACGTTGGATATGGCAAGACTGAGGTGGCCATGCGCGCGGCCTTTAAGGCCGTATTTGACGGCAGACAGGTGGCGGTATTAGTGCCAACGACAATCCTGTGTGAACAACACTATTTGAATTTCAAAGAGAGGTTTTCCCCTTTCCCGATAAAAGTTGACTACATCAGCCGGTTTAAAGCTAAATCGAAGGCGGATGAGACACTAACGAGGCTGGCAAAGGGTGAGATAGACATAATCATTGGAACTCAGTCGCTGTTGAGAAAGGGGTTAGACATACCGGCCCTTGGCCTTTTGATAATAGACGAGGAGCACAGGTTTGGAGTTGCCCAAAAGGAGCGGATAAAGGAACTGAAAACGGGGGTACACTGCCTTACCCTAAGCGCCACCCCAATTCCAAGAACCCTGCAGATGTCCCTCTCCGGTATCTGGAAGATGAGCGTGATAGAAACGGCCCCTGAGCTGAGGCAGTCAGTTCGCACAAACATCTCTGTCTTTGACAAGCAAATCCTTCAGGAGGCGCTCCAGAGAGAGCTGCAAAGGGGAGGGCAGGTGTTTTTTGTCCATAACAGGATACACGATATAGACAAAGTGGCGGCTATGGTCAAGGGCTTAGTCAAAGAAAAAAGGGTTGCCGCGGCGCATGGCCAGATGAAGAACTCCGAACTTGAGGAGATTATGCTGAACTTTATTAAAAGAAAAATAGACGTCCTCGTATCAACCGCCATAATCGGCTCAGGGATAGACATCCCCACGGCCAACACGATAATCGTAAACAGGGCGGACATGATGGGGCTTGCGGATTTATATCAGCTTCGCGGGCGAGTAGGCAGGAGTAATGTCAAGGCATACGCGTATTTTTTTATCCCCGGGGAGGACTTAATCTCTGCAGACGCCAAAAAAAGGCTGAACGCCATACAAGAGCTGAGCTACTTAGGCGCGGGGCTTAGGCTTGCCCTGAAGGACATGGAGATACGCGGTGCCGGAAACATGCTTGGTGCCGAGCAGTCAGGGCATATTCATGCCCTCGGATTTGACACATACATGGAGATGCTTGAGGAGGAGATTTCGAGGCTCAAGGGTATGCCCATTGAACCCACAGATAAAGAGACTGAGCCGTCAATCGAGCTAAAAATGGAGGCGCATATCCCGGAAGGGTATGTTGAGGACGCCTCTGTTCGATTGAACTTCTACCGGCGCATTGCCCTTGCTAAGGAGGAGTCTGACATTTTTGACCTTGAGGACGAAATCATAGATAGGTTTGGCAAACTCCACGCCCAGACCGCGACGCTTTTTAATCTGATGCGCATTAAGATACTCTGTAAGAAAATCAAGGTGGCCTCCGTAAAGCGCCTCCCCGGCAAGATACAGGTTCAGTTTTTCGAAAGGGGAGCAGATGTGCTTGGGCACATGGCGGTGAATCACAAAAAATATGAACACAAGCTGCGCTTCCTGCCGCTTGGCTTTGAAGTCATGGTTAGAGACATCGCCACCGACGAAATCCCGCAGCTCTTAATCGGGCTTTTTAAGACAATAGCAGTGGAGTAAAATATCCCTGTGCGGGGTAACACCGCTTATCGCGTGCTGTATATCCTGAAGTCGAGGTTCTTAAATATCGAGTTTTTGTATTCCAGCCACTTCAGAAAATCTACATCTACCATCCCAGACCTAAGGCTGCCCAGAAGCGCGTTGAAATTCGAGATATGTTCCTTTGTCCTCTTAATGGAATACTCGGTTGCGGTTGACTGGGTTATCAAAAATGCCCAGTCACTGCTTTGCGCCAGCAGCAGCTCCCGTGCCATCTGGTTTATGACCCTCTTGTTGAGTTGATTTGGCTCTGAGGCGTCGTCCGGCATGTCATAGTACTCGTCCGCAATCTTTTCCATCGCGTCTGCCATGAAATGCAGGTGTCTGTATATCCAACTGTTGTTGTCGTTAAGCCATACGTCGTAGTAGCCATCCTCACCCCATGACGAAGGGCTTGGGGACACGGTTTGATTGTCGGGATGGCAGCAAAGGTATTCCATCGGGGTTACTGGTTTAATGATTTTATCTTCCTGTAACTTCAAAAGTACATGGTACAGGAAGTCCGGCCCTTCAAACCACCAGTGGCCAAAAAGCTCGGCGTCGTATGGGGAGACCATAAGGGGGGGCCTGTCCATGCGGGGGGCCAACGTCTCCGCCTGACTGTATCTTGAACTACAAAAATGCCCGGCATGAATCTTTGTCTTATAAAAGGCCGAGGTGGGGTCATATGGCAACTTATATTCAGTCTTCCCTGTAATCTTATAGTACTTAATCCCCGTAAAAACCCTGTTTCCATCGGGAGAGACGTATGGTTTGATATAATCCATATCCAGGTCATAGCCGATGTCCCTGTAGAAATCACGGTAATCCGGGTCGCCCGGGTAGCCCGACATAGAACTCCACACCTGCCTCGATGTCTCGGGGTCCCTTGCAAACACCGCAAGGCTGTTTAACGTGTATACTGGCGAATAAACAGAGAACCTCGGCTTGGGCACACCGTTGTTAATTCCATGAGATTCCAGAAAGAAATACCTGATTCCATATTTCTTCAGGATTTCGTCCAATCCCTCATAGTAGGCACACTCTGGCAGCCATATTCCGGTGGGGGCCTTACTAAAATGCTCATAGTGGCACTGTGTTGCAAGGGCAATTTGCGCCTCCACAGAACGTGGATTTGTCCTTAGCAGCGGGAGAAAGCCATGCGTTGCCCCGCAGGTGATTATCTCCAACTGGCCAGTATCAGAGAAGCGCCTGAAGCCGTTTAGCACACTGCCGCCAAGCTCATCGGTAAAGAATGTCCTTATCTCTATAAACCTCTGATAGTAAAATGTCGCAACCTTCAACATGCCGCTGTCATTTTTTAAGCGGCTCATCTCTTTTTGGGAAAGCTCAATAAGCCTGTCCATATACCTTATAAACAGACCCGTAAGATACTCATCGGCAAGCATTTCCACAAGGGGCGGTGACACGGACATCGTCAATCTGAAATCCACACCGTTGCCCTCAAGTTTTTTTAACCTCATAAGGAGCGGCAGATATGTCTCGAAAACAGCCTCAAAGAGCCAGTGCTCTTCCAGAAAATAATCATACTCAGGATGTTTTACAAACGGCAGGTGACAATGCAGTACCGGCAACCAGTATCCCTTTACCATCGGTCAGCTCCTTTGACGGGCGGGTATTTCACTTGAGCCGGACATGCCGCTTGAACCTGCCATCCCTTTTAATTCATTAAGGTGTTTTATAATTGAATCCATGTCGGCGTTAAGCCCCAATAATCTGAGAAAATCAAGAAACAAGCTCAACAGATGTGAGCCTGATGGCCCGAAAAGGGCCTTTATCAGCCCAAGCATTGCCCGCTCATCGTCAGACTGGTACTCTCGCTCATTGTCAAACTGGTACTCTTTCTTACCCATCAGCCGTAGGAGCATCTCTATGTTGTTCATTGAAATGTGCGGCGAGATATGCGGCAGCCACACGTTTTTAGTGGTTTCAATGGCGTCGTCCACACCACTGCCGTAACCCCTGCCCCAGAACTCCTCCTTCAGGCCAAGCACACTGTACGATGGGACATTGATCTTATCAGATTTCAAAAGTACGTTAAACACCCCGTCCTTTTCAATGCCTATCGCCGCTGCCATCGGTTTGAATTTATCAGTACATTCGGCATATATCTGTCCTAACAGCCCTGTTATCGAGGTGCGATACACCTCTTTTTCATTATAGTGTTCATCCCCGCCAAGTGTTAATTCATAAATCTTTACGGTAAAAGAAGACTCCGGGGGGTTATGCGCCTTATCCATGAGCAGTTTCTCGGTCAATTCCCAGTAGACATATACCTTTTTTTCGTTCACAGGCAGGATTACAATCGTATCGGTATTATATTTTGCGGGGATTTCGTAGTCCCCGGCTATCGGATATTTCGACGCGTCTGAAAGTAAGAAGGCTATGCTATGTCCGTCCTCACGAGGGTTATCTGTCTCCCTGCCTTCCTCTGCCCTGGTCTTAACGAGGGTGTTTTCCATAGCGTCTCCTTACCATATTGTCCCCACATCTGCGTTCAATGGAGATGTCCTTAAATAAAAAATACATTTTCCTTATTTGGCTACCACTTCCCGGAAATCCTGTTATAGAGTATCAGATACTCATCCGCCGCAGAACCCCACGAGTAAGCCGCCTTCATGTCGGCCAGCATAATTTCCCTGAAAGACCGGGGCTATCACAACAATGTACACTATCAACCTCCTGAGAGGATTATCGTCCTGTTAATATGCAACACCACGCAGACTTAACATGTAACACGCCCGCAAACATACCTGAGACTTGCAGTGCCCGACAACTACTGGCTATGCTACCACAATGCCACCGATTATGTAAATTATATTTCTTGCACCGACACGGCAGCGTCAAAGTTCAGTCATCAGGAGCGCTCCCCCATCTGGCGTCACTCCTTCGCGCGATGCTCAATTGTACATCGAATATATTCGTCTATGTTTTTTATGTCGGGTATTTGAGTCAAGCCTTGTTCTCTTACGCGAATATCCAGCTCCATTATCAGGCCATCAAATGCGTTCTCAAAAAACAAACCTTTAGGCTCCAATTCCTCAGTAAATCTATCTGTCGGACGAAGCAGAGCGGCTGGGATATGTAACTCAATAGCTAAGAAGTTTAGCACTTCAATGACCTGGTCTTTTGGCAGCCCCGACGATTCATAGTACAGTTGATAAAACTCATCAGTGCTTAACTCTTCCCTGCTCAGAAAGCGATTCACCCGTGCAAAGCTGCCAAATGACATCATTAAGATACCAGCAAGCACTATAATGACAACGGATGCAATCTCAATTACGGCCTTAACTGTCAGGTAAATCCTCCTAAATTGCTAACGGTTAACTACTCTATCCTTACCCAATGTGGAAACAGATCGCAGGATTTAGGATCATCGTCATGCAAACAACACTCTAAGCAACCAGTTTCAATTAAAATATCAAAACCACCTTCAGCTAACGTTGGTAATTAAGCAGCCCTTCCCCCGTATTTGGCTATAGGGTGCAAGAAATCGTCAAGCTCAGGGAATATCTTTTTGATTCCATACAACTGCAAATAATGCTGCCATGATGTTGGATGAGCAGGCGCTCCAAGTTTTGCAGGGACCAATCCAACTGCCCTGTTTGCAAGGGGATTAAGTAAATCATGTACGGTCACCAGCTCAGACCATTGGAATCTGTTCTCCTCTATGCAGGTTTGCAGACAATGTAAGGCCTTTTCGCGAGCCGCATCAACGGGCAAACACTGCAACGACAACTCCGCAAGTAACCTTAAAACCGAGTTATACACTTCGGTAAGCACTTCAAGTACTCTGCCTGGAAAAAGTTCTAAATGTAGAATTTCTCTACCGAGTTCATCAAGTAATTCAGTAAGTCTAACTGGATCAATAGGCGAACGTTGAATTTCCCGGTCAATTTCACCAAGTAATACAAGAAGTCTGTCAGCAGTAATATATTTATCTAAATCTTCCATGCTCAATTCCTCCTTCTATTCTAAAACAGTTATCATTGCTTATGCAATGTTTGTTTATGTATTTAAAAATACGGCAGATAACGAAGTAAAGCCTCTGCCTCGCTATCTGCCGTTGCCCCTGAATTTTAGAACAATTTAAAATCACCGCCTGATGTGGCGTCTCCGGCAGGGTTTATCTTCTGTTGTGGCTGTGCTTCGACATTGGCTGCCGCATTTGGCGAATTTTTGGCTTGCACCTTGGAGGGCTGTAAAACCTCAGCGCCTACGCCCCTGACATCTGCGCGTCCGTAACGTCTCCTACCTTCCACGACCACATCTCTTTAGACTCACCGGGTATTATCCTGTCCACGTTTCTCTCAAGGTACGAAATTAACTAAGGAAGTATTTATTGTTTATAAAATATTAGATGCTGTCATTAATAATGATGGACTGACACTAATTATTTATAATCTTCCCAGGCATAATAGTATTTTCTTATAGTTTTCTCGTCGGTACAGGACAATTGTGTTCGCCAGTAATATCCAGTTTTTGTTGTATTGTCAATGGCGAAAAATTCAAAAACTGAAGCAGCACGAACGAGGGCAGCACGACAGCGATAAAACTTATACCTTGAGCGTTTTGTTGGGAAAAATGACTTTTTCAAATCATCGGGCCACCAGTTTGGAGATGTCGAGGCTGGAAATACAACTATGCTATTATCAACTTCCTTACAGTTGGTCGGAGATGTTATATAGTGAAAGCTGACCCAGCAATATGCATAACCATATCGTGCATCGGCTTCTGACCGTTGTCTGATGTCAAAGGCATCCTTTGTATAATTATCAAGTGTTACCGTAGATGTGTATTCAGATCCATTATCAAGTATCACTGTATTAGCTTCAAGTATCACCTTATTACTGCGGCCTGGCCCATTATAGTCAGTTTCCTCCCATTTATCATAATGATCATTAGTTTTCTGATTTACTTCGTAGTTTTCCCAGTCGTAATAGTAGTTTCTCATTTCACTACCACCGATAAACTCAGATATCGTTTTCCAATAAAATCCCTTTTTAGTTGCATTATCAATAGCTAAATATTCAAAATATGAATATTCTGAGCCGATGTCTGAAGCGAGGCAACGATAAAACTTATATCTTGACTTATTTGTTGAAGAAAATAATCCTATTAAATCGTTTGGCCACCATTTTGGAGATGATATTGAGTTTGGAAATACAACCATGTTGTTGTTGACCTCTCTACAACTTGTCGAAACTGTCAAATAGTTAAAACTTAGCCAGTAATAAAAAGATGTCTTGGGAACATCGAAGCGTTCTCTAATGTCAAATGCATCCTTTGTAAAATTATCTAGCGTTACCCTATATCTGTGTTCAGAACCATTATCAAGTATTACCTTACTGCCGTGGCCGGTTCCATTATAGAAATTTTCTTCAAAATTACCAAAAACAAACTGCATTATCTCATTGCAAGACACAAGTGTTGTCACAACAATAAGGCACAAGACTATCGGTTTTAATAATCCTACTACTCTGTACATAGTATTAATTACCATTCTGTTAGTCTATAATAAACAGCCCGTAGATTGCATCAATTACTTGATAACTATATCTACAATAAAGGCACTTATGAACATTGCTATATTTCTTAGTTATGTATTATAATCCAATAACTGAATAAAAGCAATACTAATTGAATTCACGACCAAACCATTCATTGCTTGCAATGACTCTGATTAATAACCGTAACGTTTCATTGCAAGCAATATCGGCCACTCTCTTACCTGCTCAGGTGAAGTGGTGCATGGTAGACACCTACATCACCTCTTGTATTTTTCTGGAATACCCTTTGGCCACAGATCCTTACAAAGTTCTTCACAGGGCGTAGAAGGATTACTTATTCCAAGCTTTCTTCCTTCTTCGTTTGCTTTCATATCGCCTATACTGTCATCTACCTCGGCTGACGGCAGGTGGTGATATTTGCGTCCGAACACTTTTCTGGGGATATCGTACAATTCTTTTCCTAGGCCCCCAACCTGTGACGCAACCTGTCCGGTTAAACCAAGTTTGACGGTTTTGCAGTGAGCTACGCAGTGATAATATTTATCTACTGTACCGGCATCTTTCTCATAAGGGGTACCTCCCATACTATTAATCACATCGTCCATCTTATCTTTTTGTGTATTCGCCTCCTTCCACGCTCGTTTGAGCAGGTCGATTTCACTGTTAATTTGGCCTGCAACAGAATTAGCCGATGATACAGGTTGCCGGTCATTGATCAAGGCCGAAGCGTTCTTGTCGCTATCTGCATCTGCCGAGTTCTTGCGCTTATTCGCCATCCTTTTTCTTAACTTTTGAAGAAAAGGGCTAAGCTTCCTGTTCTTAGCTACATTGTCGTCGCCTCCTTGTTTGGGAACACCGGGCAGACTTCCTTCAAACTTTCCATCTTCTCCTTGAATCCAAAAATGTTCCGCCATACTCCCTCCTGTGTGGCTGTTTGTCCTGGTGCCGCTAATGCGGGCAGTTTTGATATAACAGGGTTTGGGGATTCCCGCTTGCACGGGAATCCCCCATGTTCACTCATTTAGAACACCTTAAAATCACCGCCTGATGTGGCGTCTCCGGCGGGGTTTACCTTCTGTTCAGACTGCGCTTCAACATTCGCAGCCGCATTTGCCGATTCAGGCTGAGCTTGCGCCGCGGTTGGCTCCGGTATCACCTTGTTCACATCAAGTTCAAGCGCCCTCGCTGCTTCCCTTAACAGTTGCCTGCGGCCGTCTGTGCCGATTATCTCCATGTCAACCGGATTGTTCGTCGCTCGCAGGAAATCACTTCTCCTGATTGCCTGTTGCTCCTTTGCTATCAGGGACGATGTCCCCTTTGCTATTATCCTGACATCCGGTACATCGTCAATCCCCTTATCATAGTCCAGATTGAAATAATACTGCCTCTGAACAGATGTGGCTATTACCTTTGAGTCTATGTTTTTTACGACGTTTTTGATGCCGCGCGCCGCCTGGCTTATCAGCATCGAAAACCCGCTTGCCGTGCCGTTTGCCGCAACGTCTTTCATCCCGCCTCCCGTGTATGTCGGGATGCCCGTCTGCTCCTCGGCGCGCTTCAGGAAAAACTCATAGACGGCCATTAGTTTATCCACCACCATCGGCGGGCTGTAAAACCTCAGCGCCTGCGCCCCTGACATCTGCGCGTCTGTGACGTCCCACACCTTCCACGGCCACATCTCCTTGGACTCGCCGGGGATTATCCTGTCCACATTTCTCTCAAGCTGCGGCCCGCTTGCTATGGCAACATTATTTATCCCAGATTGTCCATTAGGAGGAAAAGTCTAATGGCGGCCATTAGGAAA
>NZ_JBJUSG010000047.1:0-23470 GCF_046044395.1 Candidatus Magnetominusculus dajiuhuensis
GTGGCGAGATTTACGGGGTGAAGGGGGGGTTACCCCCCCTTCGTCGTTAATCCTCGTCGTGTTCCAGCATTGCCTGTGGCTGAAATCCCGTGGTACCTTCGCCGCCGCTCTTAAAGTAGGCAATAGTGCTTTGCAGATGCTCTGACCGCTCTGCTAACTCATTAGAGGTCGTGGCCACTTCAGTGGCGGCTGAGGCGTTTCGCTGGATTACATTGTCTAATCGGTGAATGGCCTTGTTGATTTGCTCTGCTCCGATGCTTTGCTCGTTACCGGCCGCGGTTATCTCCTGCACCAGGTCTGCCGTCCTTCTTATATCAGGCACCAATTTATTTAGCATCGCGCCGGCCTGCTCGGCAATAGTTACGCTTGAGGCAGAGAGTTGACTTATCTCACCCGCAGCTTTTTGACTGCGCTCGGCGAGTTTTCTGACCTCTGACGCCACAACCGCAAACCCCTTGCCATGCTCACCCGCCCTGGCCGACTCTATTGCCGCGTTTAACGCCAGCAGATTCGTCTGCCTCGCTATCTCTTCTATGATAGAAATCTTGCTTGCTATCTCTTTCATAGCGGCAACGGCTTCTGTTACCGCCTTGCCGCTGTCAAGGGCGTCTTTTGCGGCCGATGTTGCAATTGCCTCTGTCTGTCTGGAATTGTCGGTGGTCTGCTTGATATTTGCGGTCATCTCCTCCATAGAAGACGATGTCTCCTCAATGGAGGCCGCCTGGTCTGTGGCGCCTTCCGACAACTGATGCGCCCCCTCTGTAAGCTTTCCAGTTGCCTCATATAATATGCCGCTGGTCTCTCTGACCTCAGAGACGACTTCCTGAATCTTTGCAATCATCCTGTTAAACCCCTTCGCAAGGGATCCTATCTCATCTTCCACGCTATATCCACAATGAACGCTCAAATTGCCGCCCGCCACTAATTGTATATCCTTTGACATATCAACCAGAGGTTTGTGCGTAATCCTGAATGTAACAATAAAAACAATTATTATAAGTACCATGCCGACAACACCGGCCGATATGAAGATATACTTTATCCTGTTAATCTCATCCATTGAGGTCTTCATGGAAAGAACAACATTTATCGCGCCAAGCACTTCCCCTTCTTTTACGTTATGACAGGTTAGACAGTCCCTTCCCATGAAGTTCTTGCTCGCTATGTATGGATAAATCCCGCGGATTTTATCACCTTCTATTATAACCTTCTCCTTGCCTGTCTTGATCACCTCGCTCTCTATTGCGTCTGACGGGTACTCATCCGGGTCTCCCTTGCCAAAGTCCCTGTCCAGCAACTCGCTTCTTCGCACGCTCACATCAATTATCTGTTTCATCTGCTCAAGAAACGGTTTCCTGCTGTCTTTGATAGTGCCGCTAAGCATCATCGTCGTAAGCGTGTTTAACACCGTGTCCCTATATCCTTTGAGCGCGCCGTTTTTTATTTCGTCGGTTACCGTTTGCCTCGACATGACTACAGAGGTGGCAACGATGGCCGTTATGACAAGCATTGACACTAAAATGATAGGAATTACCGTCTTTGTAGCGATAGATAGTCTGTTCACTGCTCCTCCCGTAATCTTTAGTATTCCCCTAACTCACCTGCTCACGTAGTGTGACATAAGTTACTTCGTTATTGCAAGGTCAAATCTAAAAAGTATCATGTCAAAAATTTTTTAACGGCTGCTTTACCATTTTGTTTCTGATATGATATATTAAAATTTAAAACAACGGGCAGTATAATTTCAAAAAGGAGAGGGAAATATGCTTATAATAGGAGAGAAGTTGAGTATCATAGCGAAACGTGTCAGGGAAGCGATGATGAGGCGTGACAAAGGGCCGATTCAGGAGATAGCAAAGGCGCAGTTCGAAAAGGGCGCGGGGATGATAGACGCCAACATCGGCCCTGCCGAAGGCGCGGAAGACCTCATGGCGTGGATGGTAACAACTATCCAGGAAGTCGTCCCGGCCCCTGTTTGTCTGGATACGACCAATTTTGTGGCACTGGAGATGGGTTTAAAGGTACACAACAACGAATGGGGCAGGCCGTTGATTAACTCTACGTCCAATGACCCCGAGCGCTTCCCGATTCTTGAGCTGACGGCAAAGTATAACTGTGACGTTATAGCCCTTACGGTAGGCAAGGGCGGGCTTCCCGCGGACGCTGAGGAACGCACCGAGATAGCCGCCGAGTTGATGGGGCGCGCGTTAGAGTATGGAGTTCCCATGGAACACATATATCTCGACCCGCTCGTGCTTCAGACCGCCACTACTCAGGACCAGGCATTGAAGGTGGTTCAGGCGATAAAGATGTTTCAGGACCTGAACGACCCGCCGATGAAGACCGTTGTGGGCCTGAGCAACATATCCAACGGCTGTCCCAAGCACATCAGGCACATACTGAACGAACACTTTCTGACTCTGCTCATCTATGAGGGCCTGTCGGCTGCCATTGCCGACCCGGCGGAGATAGTAACTACGGTTAAGACAATTGACATTTTAATGAACAAAACCCTGTATGCGCACTCGTATCTTGAGATGTAGAGTACCGGTTAAGGAGGCCATGCCGTTTGTTGAGGTATCTGACGGTATAAAGCAGAGGGATTGTAAGGTGGAAATATGAAAAAGATATTTTTTACGGTGGCCGTGCTGGTGTTGGTGGCGATGGTACCGGCTTATGGCGCGGATGGTAAGGCGGTTTTCGATAAGGTTTGCACCTTTTGCCATAAGACCGGAAGGCTCACCGCTCCCGTGTTCGGTGATAAGGAGTTATGGGCCCCACGTATCGCTAAAGGCAAGGATACTCTCTACCAACACGCAATCAACGGGCATGGGATGATGCCGGCAAAAGGCGGCGAGGCAACTTTATCCGACGACGAGGTGAAGGCTACCGTAGATTATATGGTAAGCGAATCCAAGTGAATTGATATTAACTGTGTTAAGGTTGTTAAGGTGAGACAGGCTGCGTAAGCGGTCAGATATTAAAATTTCGAAATACGGAGGGGTAAATGGCATTCACGCCGCCAAAAGAGACAAATACCGGTAAGGTATATTCAGTAACCATTGGAAGTGGGGATACGGCCGTCACAATCGGCGGCGAAAACGTATTGCCATTTCACGGATTTGAAGGAGTAGTGCCGAATAAGCCGACCATAGCGTTCGATGTGCTGGACACAGCTCCGGTGGATTGGCCGGACACGGTGAGAGAGGTATATGCGGGGGTCTCAGACGACCCTGTTAAATGGGCCAAACACTGCGTAGAGAATCTAAACGCAAAGGCGGTGGCCCTTCGCCTTTCCAGCACTCACCCGGACAACGGCAATCGTTCCGCCGCTGAGGCCGCTGAAACGGTAAAAAGGGTACTGGACGCGGTAAGCGTTCCTCTTATTATACTGGGCAGCAACCATGCGGAGAAGGACGCCGATGTACTGGTCAAGGTTGCGGAGGTCGCCAAGGGCCGCAATTGTCTCATTGGCAAGGCCCAGGAGGCAAATTATAAGACAGTAGCCGCCGCCGCTATGGCGCACGGCCACATGCTCGTAGCCATGTCTGAGCTGGATATAAACCTGTCCAAGCAACTCAATATAATGATAACTCAGTTGGGATTCAACAAAGAAAAGGTGGTAATAGACCCGATGTGCTCTGCCCTGGGCTATGGCCTTGAGTATACTTATACAGTAATGGAGAGGATACGCCTTGCGGCGCTTACGCAAAACGACGCCACGATGCAGCAACCCATACTGGGGGATGTCGGGATGTATGTATGGAAGATAAAAGAGGTGTCCGCCTCAGAGGAAATACTACCAGCGTGGGGAGCGATGAAAGAGCGCGGCATAGGCTGGGAGGCACAGACGGCCGCGGCGCTGCTTATGGCCGGTGCGGAGCTGCTCATAATGAGGCACCCCGACGCGGTGGCGGCAGTTGACGCCTTTATTAACGAGCTAATGTAACATCGTACAATATAAAACTAAATCTCTGGAGGTTAATATATGGCGTTAACTGGAGTCGAAATATTTAAAATGCTGCCCAAGACAAACTGTAAGAAGTGCGGGTTTCCAACATGCCTCGCCTTTGCCATGCAGCTAGCGCAGAGGAAGGTCTCTCTTGACGCCTGCCCTGACGTCTCTGAGGACGCGAAGCAGAAGCTTGGCGATGCCTCAGCCCCGCCTATCAGGCCGATTACCATAGGCGCGGGTGCGCGCGCCGTTAAGGTTGGAGAGGAGACGGTGATGTTTCGCCACGAAAAGAAGTTTGTAAACCCGTCCATATTGGCCCTTGCTATAAAAGACACCGACAGCGGCGACGTGATAGCCGCAAAGATAAACGACTGTCTGGTCTCGGAGATAGACAGGGTCGGGCAGAAGTTGAAGATAGACGCGCTATGCCTTATTAATGAATCAAATGACGCGGAGAAGTTTGAGGCGCTGGCAAAGGCAGCAGCCGAAAAGGCCCCAGCCGTGGCCGTCATCCTGTGTACCGAAAACGTTGACGCGGCAAAGGCGGCAATAGCCCATTTCTCTGGTAAAAAACCGCTCCTTTACGGTGCCACAGAGGCAAACGCGCAGGAGATGGCAAACCTGGCCAAGTCAAGCGGTGCCTCACTCGGCATAAAGGCCGTCGGCCTTGACGCCCTGTCAACGCTGTCTGACAAAATCAAGGGATTTGGGGTTGAGGACATAGTTCTGGATTCAGGGGCAAAGACGGCCAAAGATATGCTTGAGCATAACACGTACATAAGACGCGCGGCCTTAAAAAAGGGCAATAAGAGCCTCGGCTTCCCGGTTATCAACGTGGCTATCAGAGACAATAATATGCTTGAGACCCTGATTGCCGGGCTTGGAATTGGCAAGTACGCCTCCATAGTCGTCTTATCAAGTGCGCAAAAGTGGAAGAATCTCGTAATGTTCACCCTGAGGCAGAACATTTACACCGACCCGCAGGTCCCCATGCAGGTAGAGCAGAAGGTCTATGAAATAGGGAATCCTAAGGCCGAATCCCCGCTAATGATAACCACAAACTTCTCCCTGACGTACTTTATCGTGGCCGGAGAGGTGGAAAACAGCAAGGTTCCCGCATGGCTGGCGATAATGGATTGCGAGGGGCTTTCTGTGTTGACCGCGTGGGCGGCAGGGAAGTTTACCGCCGCAAAGATAGCGGCCTTTATAAAGGAAAGCGGCATAGAGGGCAAGATAGCGAATAAGGAGCTGATAATCCCGGGCTATGTGGCCATATTAAGCGGGGCGCTGGAGGAGAAACTTGAGGGATGGAAGATAACCGTTGGCCCAAGAGAGGCTAACGCGCTGCCAAGCTATCTGAAATCACGGACGGCGTGACGCTGTAATGATAAGAAATAAACAGGACGGTTTGGTGGTCCAAAAAAATTACTGTTACCTGAAGTTAAGGAGGTTGAGATGTCAAAAATCATAGCATCCGGCGCTATAAGGGGTGCGCATAAAGTTTTCAACAATGCCGAGCAACTGTTATTTAAGCATATTGCCGAAAAAGGCGATGACTACGTGTTCGAGTTCCCGGATACGGCGTTTTATCTGCCGCTGATATATGCGATGACGGGCTTTGCGGTAAAGACGCTGAAGGACATGAAAGAGGCCCTGATGATGGCGAAGGAGTTGCTGCACCCGGAGCCGGCTGAAAAGGAGTGGACACCCTATCTGGGCGAGGCGTTAGACAGCGGTATGGCAACCCTGTTTGCTGAGGAGATATGGCTTGCGATGAGGTACCTTGAGGGCCTTGAGCCGGAGAAAGACCCTGTAACAGGATTGGTCTATAACGGGTTTATAACTGACACGATACAGAGAAACCTCGGTATTCAGTTGGTTGACGGCAGGATGCCCGGCTTTGCGGCTATTATAGGGGCTGCCCCTGATGATGACACCGCCGCACGCATTGTGAGGGAACTGCAGGAGAAGAATATCCTTGTATTTCTTTCGGGCATGTCAAACGGTGAGACAATAACGAGACAGCTTCAGAGAAAGAAGGTAGAGTTGGGCTGGGACGTGTATGTGGTGCCGCTAGGGACGCAAACTGAGCATACGCTCTATGCGCTGGACTGGGCGGTAAGGGCGGCCATGATATACGGCGGCGTGAAGCCGGGCGATTACAAGGGCTGTCTGAAATATACGAAGGACAGGGTGTTTGCCTTTGCCCTGCCGATGGGCCCGCTTGACGACGTGAAGTGGGCAACCGGTGCCGGTGCTATAAACATGGGCTTCCCGGCTATTTGCGATACTGATGTGCCGGTAATTCACCCCACGGGTGTGTGTACGTATGAAGAGGTTGACAAGGAGTATGACCACGCAAAGATAGTCTCTAAGGCCATAGAGGTCAGGGGACTTAAGATCGTGTCCCATAAGCCGCCGATTCCTATAGCCTATGGCCCGGCGTTTGAGGGTGAGAGGATAAGGAAAGAGGATACGTTCATAGAGTTTGGCGGCAACAGGACACCGGCGTTTGAGTTTATAAAAGGGCGTGAGCTTGATGAGATAGAAGATGGGAAGATAATCATAAAAGGGGAGAACTGGAAGGAGCGTTATGAGGCCGGTGGCTCAATGCCCCTTGGCATCCTTGTCGAGGTAGCGGGCAGGGAGATGCAGGCAGATTATGAGCCGATTATGGAGAGAAAACTACATCACAACATAAACGAGGGACAGGGCATATGGCACATGGGCCAGCGCGATGTCAACTGGTTGCGGGTAAGCAAGGCGGCCAAGGCCGAAGGGTTCACCCTTGAGGACATCGCAAAGATTCAGCACACGATGACCCATAGCAGATTCAAGGCCATTGTGGATAAGATTCAGGTCACTCTGTTTACTGATGAACAGGAAGTCATAAAGCAGCGCGAAGAGGCGCGCAAGACATGGAAGGAAAGGGACCAGAGGCTTGGCTCACTGACTGATGAGTCTGTGGAGCAGTTTTATTCGTGTCTGCTGTGCCAGTCATTCGCTCCGAGCCATACATGCGTAATAACGCCTGAGCGTCTTGGCCTTTGTGGGGCGTATAACTGGCTTGACTGCAAGGCCGCCTTTGGCATAGACCCAACGGGCGGTAATCAGCCTATAACAAAGGGCGAAGTGCTTGACCAGAGATATGGCCGGTGGACGGGTGTTGATGATTATATAAAGGCGTCAACGGGCGGTGCCCTTGATACGATGAACGCCTATACGATAATGGAAAATCCGATGACCTCATGCGGGTGTTTTGAGTGCATTATGTGCGTAGTGCCGGAGGCCAACGGGGTTATGATAGTGCAAAGGGGACATACGGGCATGACGCCGATTGGGATGAAGTTCTCATCGCTTGCCGGTACGGTAGGCGGCGGCGTGCAGACACCGGGGTTTATGGGCATAGGGGTGAATTTCATCACGAGCAGGAAGTTTCTCTATGGCGACGGCGGCCTGAAGCGCGTGGTATGGATGACGAAGGCCCTGAAAGAAAGGGTAAAGGACGGCCTTCAGCCGAGGGCGGAGGAGGAGGGCATCCCTGATTTCCTGGATAAAATCGCCGATGAGACGATAGCCGAGGACAGCGAGAAACTCCTTGAGTTCCTAACGTCAGTTGAACATCCGGCGCTTGCTATGCCTTCGATGTTTTAACGCACACACAGGCAGGTTTGGCCTGTAAATAGCTCTAAATAAGGAGAGCCTTTAAATGGAAGATATAAAGAATATAAAAAGTGTTGATAAGGTGGCAGAAGAGATACTGGAGTGGGGCCATGCCCATGGGATAAAGTCCGCCTTTGACAGGGCGGATTCCTTAAAGCCATGTCCGATTGGCCACACAGGCGCCTGCTGTAAGATATGTTTTATGGGGCCGTGCAGGCTGGTAGGGCCTGACGCCGAGGAAACGGCGGCCGGTGTATGCGGGGCAACGCTGCCTGTGGTATCGTCAAGGAACTTTCTGAGGATGTGCGCGGCGGGGACTGCCGCACACAGCGACCATGCCAGAGATATGGCCTTTACGCTCCTTGAGGCGTCAACAGGAGAGGCCCCTGATTTTCAGATTAAGGATGTGAAGAAACTGAAAAGAGTGGCCGGTATCCTTGATATTCCCATAGAGGGGAAGACCACAGGGCAGATTGGAAAGGAAGTGGCCGAGAAGATAATCGAGAACTTTGGCCGCCAAAAGGGCGAGGTCTCGTATGTGAAGAGGGCGCCTAAGAAGCGTCAGGAGATATGGAAAAAATGGGGTGTAACCCCCCGCGGTATAGACAGGGAGGTGTGTGAGGCCATGCACCGCACCCATATGGGCGTTGACCAGGACCCCGAAAATCTCATGATGGCCGCCGTAAAGGTATCCCTTGCCGACGGATGGGGCGGCAGCATGTTCAGTACCGACATAACTGACATACTTTTTGGTACCCCCGAGCCTGTACACTCTACGGCCAGCATAGGCGTGATGAAAGGCGACGAGGTAAATGTTGTCCTTCACGGCCATGAACCGACGCTTGCTGAGATGATAGTGGATGTCTCATCTGAGCCGGAACTTGTCGCGTACGCTAAGGGCAAGGGCGCAAACGGCATAAATCTCGTCGGCATGTGCTGTACGGCAAACGAGGTGTTGATGCGCCACGGGATTCCGACGGCGGGCGGGTTTCTGAATCAGGAACTGTCCATAATGACCGGCCTTGCCGAGGCGATGATAGTAGATGTGCAGTGCATTATGCCCGCGGTTGCGCAGGTGGCAAAAAAGTTCCACACGAAGGTCATTACCACCTCGCTCAAAGGCAAGATGATAGACGCCATACATATTCAATACGACGAGCACAGGGCAAAGGAAGTTGCCAGAGAGATACTCAGGCTTGCCTGTGACAACTATCCAAACCGCACCACAGAGGGAAGCCGCGTGTCAAGCTTTAAACCGTTAATCGCCGGTTTCTCCCACGAATATATAGAGTATATGCAGGGCGGCAGCTTCAGAGGCTCATTCAGGCCGCTCAATGACGCCATAATGGCCGGGCGCATAAGGGGTGTTGTCGGTGTAGTGGGCTGTAACAATCCCCGTATAATGCAGGACAGCTTTCACAACTATCTGGCCACAGAGTTTATCAAAAACGACATCCTTGTGGTATCAACGGGCTGCGGGGCTGCTTCGTGCGCGAAGGCCGGTTATATGACACCGGAGACGGCGCTTGAGATGGCCGGGCCGGGATTAAGAGAGGTATGCGAGGCCATAGGGGTTCCTCCGATACTGCACCTTGGGGCGTGCGTGGATAATTCGAGAATCCTGACAATAGCCACACAGATGGTGGAAGAGGGCGGACTTGGCGACGATATATCGGACTTGCCGGCCGTGGGAATTGCCCCTGAGTGGATGAGCGAGAAGGCCCTGGCCATAGGGGTATATTTCGTTGCGTCCGGGATGTACGTAATCTTTGGTTCAGAGAGTCCGGTTGAGGCAAGCAGTGTAGTGAAAAAGATAAAGACCGAGCTTTGGGAAAAGAGATTCGGCGGCAAACTCGAATTCATAAACGACCCGAAAGAGATATTTGAAAAGACGCTTGCCGCGATAGATAAAAAGAGGGACGCCCTGAAACTCAAGAAATATGAGCAGGGCAAGTTCGGTGCGGAGAGGGTGCTTATGACTATGGAAGACAGAAGAAAATTAGAAAAAGAACAGGCCGCATCCTAAGGGGGAGGTTTTCTTAATGAACATAGAGACAATAGATGTTAATAATTCAATAGGCATTGTCAGTGAGGTCTTGTGCGGCCACGACAAGAGAAAAGGGGTTCTTGTCTCCACGCTCCATAAGATACAGGCGGACAATGGTTATCTGCCGGAGGATGTGCTGAGGTCGCTGTCAAAGAAGCTCGCCATATCGCTGGCCGAGATATATAGCGTGGCAAGTTTTTACAAGCAGTTTCACTTCTCCCCGCGCGGCAAGAAAATCGTAAGGGTGTGTAAGGGAACGGCCTGTCACGTCAGAGGGGCGGCAAAGGTGGAGACCGCTCTCATAGACCGCTTTCACATAAAGGCCGGGGAGACCACGCCAGACCTTAAGCTGACGCTTGAGACGGTGGGCTGTGTAGGCTGCTGTGGGCTTGCCCCTGTGGTTACAATAAACGAGGATGTTATGGGAACAATAGGCCCGAAGAAGATAAAACACCTGATAACTGTGATAGAAGAAGAGGGCGTGGCTCATGGAGAAAATTAAAAACATAGAAGAGTTCAACAATCTCAGCCTGCTCCTGAAAGAAGAGGTGTTCAGGGAAGACGTGCCGCGAATAAGGATGTGCTGCGGCACTGCCTGTACGGCCTCAGGCGCGCACAAGGTAGTGGCGAACTTAGAGCATGAGCTTGGGGCGGAACATAAGTCGGTAGAGATAGTGAAGACCGGCTGCCAGGGATTTTGCCAGCAAGGCCCGATAATGAAGGTAGAGCCGTGGGGCTATTACTACCAGAAGGTCAAAAACACAGACGCCCATGAGATCGTCTCGTCCACTATATCGGGCGGTTTTCCTATAAGAAAACTCCTTTACAGGGACTCCATTGCGGAGGAGCCGTGTGAAATGATGGACTCTGTGCCGTATTACAAAAAACAGGTGCGGGTTGCCCTGAAAAACAACGGTCTTATAGACCCGCTGCAAATACGCCACTACATAGCCGTCGGTGGTTATGCGGCGCTGGCAAAGGCCCTCAGCTCAATGACCCCCGATTCAGTCTTAGAGGAGGTTGATAAGGCAAACCTCAGGGGCAGAGGCGGGGCGGGGTTTCCAGCTGGCCAGAAATGGAGGCACTCAAAGAAGGCCCCCGGCAAGATAAAATTCGTAATCGCAAACGGCGACGAAGGAGACCCCGGCGCATTCATGGACAGGTCTATTATGGAAGGAGACCCGCACGGGTTGCTTGAAGGGATGCTCCTGTGTGCCTATGCCATAGGGGCGCAGTACGGGTTTGTTTACGTAAGGCACGAGTACCCGCTTGCGGTTGTGAACCTCAAACATGCCATTAAGCAGGCAGAAGAAATTGGATTGCTGGGCAAAAACATAATGGGTACGGACTTCACCTGCCACATGGACGTAAGAGAAGGGGCGGGGGCGTTCGTCTGCGGTGAGTCAACAGCGCTTGTGGCGTCAATAGAGGGCGACAGGGGATTTCCGAGGCCACGTCCGCCAAGGTTATCTGAACCGGGCGGTGGTGTGTGGGGCTTTCCAAGCAATCTCAATAACATAGAGACCTATGCCTGCGTGCCCCCGATAATAGAGAACGGTGCGGCATGGTTTAAGAGCATCGGCACTGAGAATTCCCCCGGCACAAAGGTGTTTGCGTTGACCGGCAAGGTAAAAAACACGGGGCTTGTTGAAGTGCCTATGGGAATTACATTGAGAGAGATAATATATGACATAGGCGGTGGCATACTTGATGGTAAGAAGTTCAAGGCCGTACAGACCGGAGGCCCGTCAGGGGGATGTCTGCCTGAGGAGTTTTTAGATTTAAAGGTTGACTTTGATTCGCTGACGAAGGCCGGCTCAATGATGGGCTCTGGCGGCATGGTCGTAATGGACGAGGATACTTGCGCGGTGGATGTAGCGAAGTTTTTCCTATCGTTTACGAAGGAGGAGTCATGTGGGAAATGTCCCCCGTGCAGGATAGGCACGTATCAGATGCTTGAGATACTTGAGAGGATAACAACTGGAAAGGGAGTTCCAAGCGATATAGAGCGTCTTGAGAAGATAAGCCGACTTGTTAAAAAAGGCTCTCTGTGCGGCCTCGGCCAGGGTGCCCCAAATCCGATTCTCTCGACGCTGAAATATTTCAGAGAAGAGTACGAGGAACATGTCCACGATAAATATTGCCGCGCGAAGGTGTGCAGCGGACTGGGTACTTTTACTATTGACCACTCTGAGTGTTTTCTCTGCGGCCTATGTAAACAGGCCTGTGCCTTTGGCGCTGTAAAAGAGACCAGAAGGTCGTTTTTCATTGACCAGGACATGTGTACGAAATGTAAGGGCTGTTTTACGGCGTGCCCGATAGGGGCGGTAAAAATAGGAAAAGGCAAGAGACTTTCCGGTGTGGGGAGATAGGCGAAATGGCTGAAAAAGAAAAAGACATGAAAGAGATAACAGAGGATACGAACCAGTTGCAGTGTATCGTCCAAAAGGCGTTACTATTTCTCAACGAGTTCATAGACGGCCCGATGTGCGCGAGGTGCCTGCCGTGTCCGATGGGAAGCTACGAGATGAGGATAAGATTCATGAGGCTTTCAAAGGCGGAGGCGACCCCGGCGGACTTAGAGAAAATAAGGCAAATCGCCCCGCTGATGTTTGAGGCGTCAATGTGCAAAAAGGGCAAGGACACTGCGAAGTTCATCATAGACACGCTGGAGAAAGCCCCGGAAATCTATGACGTGCACGTTGCCGGTGGCTGTCCAGATAGGGAGTGCAAGGGGAGCATCCAGTACAGGGTGATTCCTGATAAGTGCGTGTCATGCGATGAGTGCAGGATTGCCTGTAAGGACTTTGCCATCCTCGGAGAGAAGAAGGACATGCGTTTCTCAGGGTATATCCCCTATGAGATAGTGGACAAGAGGTGTAGCAGGTGCGGTGAGTGTGTGAGGGTTTGCAGATATGGGGCGGTAGAGATAGTTGACAAAAAGGTATTAGAGACTGTAATAGTCTGAAAAACATATATTTCCAATAAGGAGGAGTAATGGCCGACATGGTAAACATAAAAATCAACGGCAAGCCGTATCAAGTCCCTGAGGGGATAAACCTGATAGAGGCGGCAGGCTCCGTGGGGATTCACATACCAAACCTCTGCTACCTTGAAGGGATGAAGGGCATCGGGGCGTGCAGGATGTGTATTGTCGAGGTAGGCGGAAGGCAGATGACCGCCTGTATTATGAAGACAAAAGAAGGCATGGACGTAGTAACTGACAACGAAAAGATACTGGAAGTAAGGAAATTCGTAATTGATTTGATTCTCTCTATGCACCCGCTTGACTGCATGACCTGCACGAAGGCCTCCGTGTGTAATCTGCAGCAATACGCTTATGAATTCGGGCTTCAGGAGTCTCAGTTCACCAGAAAGAAGTTCGGGTTTGCCATAGACGATAAAAACCCGTTTATCAAACGCGACCCTGATTATTGTATCCTCTGCGGACGTTGTGTCAGGGTATGCAAGGAACAGGGCACGGCGGTACTGGACTTTATGGGGCGTGGGGTTGGCTCAAAGGTGACAACGGCGGACGACAGGCCGCTTCAGGAGTCAGGTTGCACGTTTTGCGGAAGCTGCGTTGACGTATGTCCGGTAAATGCCCTGCTTGAGGCGGACAGGTGGAGAAAGGGCAGGGAGTGGGAGTATGAGAAGCTCGAATCGGTATGCCTTTCGTGCGGCAACGCCTGTGATGTGAAGGTATACAAAAAGGGCAACGATATAATGAAGATAAGGGCGGGGGGGTGCGGTGCCAAAGCCGACCACTTTATATGTGCCGTCGGGCGATTCGGGTTTGACAGCCTTAGCGCGCATGACAGGCTGCTGACGCCCATGAAACGCGTAAACGGCAAACTTGAAGAGACCTCATGGGACGACGCCCTCAACATTGCCGCAGGGAAAATGAAATCAAAGGACGCAGGCATAGTAACCTCCGGCTCTATCACGAACGAGGACGCGGCAGCCATTAAGGCATATGCGGCGAAGGCCGGGATAGAAAACATTGACTCATCTGTGTCTCTCTACGGCGACGCGGCAACGTTGCCCGGTGATGCCGTGGATTTAGAGGCCGCCGATTTGATGGTAGTGGTCGGGCTGAATCCGAATCAGTGGGAGCGCGTATTACCGGCCCTTGATGCGCTGATTCGCACGAAGGCCGACAGAAAGGCCAAATTAATTGTGATTAACTCCGACGACGTAAAGATAGCGGATGTGGCCGACATCGTCCTGAAAGGCAGCGAGGCCGATACGTTAAAGAACCTCGCGAAGGCTCTCTCTGACAAGGGTTTAGCGCTGCCGAAGGGGCTGGATGTTGCCGGTGCATCGGTATCGGAGGACATGGAGAAGGCAGCCGTTGTTTACGTTGAGGCGCAAAGTCCGGTCATCATATCGTCGCCGTCGTTGTTTGGGGCGGCCCAAAACGTGGCAGCGATAAAGGGCGCGGCGCTTTCAATTCCGATTGAGGCAAACGCAAAGGGTGTAACAGCGCTGAATCTCAAGGGAACGGGCATAGGCTATAAGGCAATGGTATCGGGCGGCGTAAAGACGCTGTTAGTGGCCGGAGATGTACCAATAGATAAGAGACCTAAGCTCGACTTTCTTATCGTAGCGAATTCACACCTGACCGAATTAGCGAAAGAGGCCGATATTGTATTACCAGCCGCGGCATTTTTAGAGCGCGGAGGCACGATAGTAGATTACATGGGAAGGATGAGGCAGCTCACAAAGACAGTCACCCCGCAGGGCGAGGCCAAACCCCTCAGCGAAATAGCCATATCACTGGCAAAGGCATCGGGGGCGGATATATCTGAACCCACTTTGAAAGAAGTAGAAGACGCGCTCGCCGCGTCAAAGGCAGCCCCGTCAATAAAACCATTCACAAAGGCAGACGGCTTAGAGGTTGACGCAGCCGAATTTATGGCGAAGGCAAACGTCTCGTTAGTAAACGGTTCAAGACTTCTATGGCTCAAAGAGACCGAAAAGGCAATGGCAGCAGCGGTTTAAGCATAACCGAACGATTTCAGAAAGGGGGAAGGGACGGCAGTCCCTCCCCCCTTTTTTACAGTTTAACACAGACATCTTCCGGCTATTTAATGAGCGGGCAAGTAGCAGCCCTAAGGGCGTATTCTGTCAAGGCATTTAAACCTAAAAAAAGCAGTTCACTTCTATATAATGAGGAAAATCAGGCTTTTATGAACAAAAACCACTCACCCAAAAGTAGGCAAAAAGTACTGCTCCGCAGACTCCTAATTTCCTTGTAAAACAAGGCTATAAGCCAGTCTTTGTGATTTTCAACTGCTTTTTTTAGGTTAAAGCATCATACGTAGCCCACACGGGATATTCTCCAATATCACCCCATGGCCAAAGACCGTTCCTATGACTATTGTAAATTCTTCCAATAGATTCGAGTATTTCTTTATTATCAACCGGAACCCCGGCTTTGAGAAGGGCTACAACTACCCATGGCTCTGTATAATGATCGATTGTTAATTTACTTTTTCCTCTATATACTTCTTCTTTATCCTCATCATTCCATTTTTTTTGTTGAGACAAAAGCCATTCTACTGGTTTATTAAGATTAAAAAGAGATGGTGCGATATCTTCTCTCTCTTTAATTAAAGATATTATCGCATGTGCAGTATGTATAATTGAGGGTTTACATCTGCCTTGCTCATTAGTGCCATGATTATTTTTTCTAGACCAATACAATATGTTATTATCATTATCTCTTATAGCTGCGTCCAATAGCTTACCACGCAATTTATTAACAATCTCATTACAATTAGATAAATTTGAAAGGGCATTAATTACTAATGATATGGAATATGTATCATGATAAAATACGTCGTGTTCATTTATCGACATCGCCTTGTTGGCAACTTTAATTGTTTCTAATACCTCATCCAAAGTTGTTTCTACTAACTTTTTTTCATTAAAACATTTAAAAGACTCAAGCATCCATGACGCTGCTTCTATACTCCGATGATTGACCCCTGATCTCGACGTCCAACCACCTGCTTTTTTCCTGAATTCTAATAGAGTTTTTATTATATTATCATATGCTAAGGTGAATTTATTGTCATAAGAATTAATTAGTTTCATTATACGTAAACCAAATCCGGTAGCAATCGTAGCTACTTCATTTTCAGTTAGATTATGACTCCAACCTGTCCGATTCTCTATATATCTCAAGTGGCTTGACATAGCATCACTTGTGATGCTATATAATTTCTTTAGGTTTAATCGTTGAGTTTCATTTCCATCAAGCAGCGCACCGTATATTTTTTTGGGTTGTGGGATGGACATCTTAACTACATTTAACATTTTTAATGGATTAAGATAATTGTCATTATCTATTAATCCATAATAATGGATTGTTGCATAATTGCCGCAATCAGTTTTTTCTATTTCCATTGTGTAAAAACCTTCTGATTTCCCACGTGCCGCATTACCGCCAATTGTTCCACCAGAAATAACAAGATGTGCTCCACCACCAGCGATAGCCGAATCTTGGAATACCTCAGGCCAGTGTTTGTGCCCATGAAGAATAATATGATATCCGGCGTCCTGAAGGTATTTTTTAAATTTCCCAGAATTCATCAGCATTTCAAACATCTTATATTCGTCAAATGTAGAGATAGGTGCTACATGATGATGAAGGACAGCTACCTTAATTAAATCATCATATCTACTGCTTAATTTATTTTTCATCATCGTAATAATTTCCGTGAATAAAAGAAGCTCCTCTGGATTAATTCTTGGCAGTTCAACCATTTGTTTAAGCGCATCAGAATTTTTGGGTAACATCATGTCCATTTCTACAAGACTTGAAGAGTTAAACGCATAAAAAAGAATTTCTTTATCCATATCTAAAATAAAAGGTGTACAGACATTGCCTGCCTGGGTAGATATTATGCTTCCATATAAAATTAGAGAATCGTCGTCTAAATTAGTGGCTACCATCTTAATATAATCCTCTAAATTTAATCTTTTATCATATTCCGGAATCCACGGACTAGGGTATCTGCGACCAATCATATCTAAAAATAAAGATAGCCCCTTACCATTATTTCTATCTGTATCGTGATTACCAGGCACTACGATAAAGTGTTTCAAATCTGGCAACTTGTTCTTTACAATTAAATCAGAGACAACTTTATTGAATTCTATGAAACCAGTTTTACTCACATTCTTATCCACAATGTTAGTAAAATCACCGGATACTACTACATAATCAGGTTTATTTGGAATATTATTTATGCATTTTATAAACTGTTCTACACGTCTTGATTTAATACACTCTATTTTAAGTTTATTATCATCATCCACGGCAATTCCCTCACCAAAATGCAAATCTGAGAGATGCAGTATGTTAATTTTGTTGTTTTGCATATAATTACTCCTATTTGAAGTCATCTGTGCATCCTTTATCAAATGTATAGCACAATTTAATTTTTGCCCAACATAAATGGTGGTCAGACAATGTTGGAATTATTGATACCATATGTTCATTCCAGTACCTATTACAAAGTAGATGATCATGTAATCTATTATCTCTTCTAGTTGGAGTATGAATCATATCTTTACACCCGTTTATAACATTGGGGAAGAGTGATTTTAAATCATCGGTATTGAAATCTGCACATATAACTGAAGGCATATTCAAAATTGAATTCTTTATAAGCTGCTCTTCAAGACATTTGAATATATAGGTAAAATCACTTTCTACTCTATCGAAATAATGAAAAGGAAACATATGTCCTGTTACGAATAAAATGTTGCTACCATTGAAGTCTATTGTTGAACATATAAAACCTTTATCATGAGTTACTGTCGTACCGTCGTTTATGGTTAGATTAGGATTTGGAAGATCTATTTTTACATGGCTTTTTATTGGATACTTTGAAAGAACTGCAATACCCATTTTAGCACCAGCTAATATATGTGATTGACTAAGCGGCCATTCAATTTTATAATCATATCCTAATAGAATCCGAATCTTATCGGCCTGTGAAAAACCATCGGAATATAATACTTCCTGTAGACCTATTATGTCGGCACCCACGTTCTTTAGGCAGTCGGAAATATAATGAATTCCTTTATCGAGGTCCTTCCCCCTATCATCATAAATACCACAAGAGATGTTCCATGTAGCTACTGATAACTCAATATCACCCATTAGTTCCCTCTCAAAGTGTTAAACATAAGCACCGTAGTGCTTAAACTCGCACAAATATAACATATAACTACAATTTATAGCAAGAAATAATATATTCAGGATAACATGTGTCGGGGATTTTCCCCGAACGTGACAACTCATATGCCTTATCCCACGATATATTAATCTCCCCCTCTATTTTTTGAAAAGCATTCCAGATATCGTCGCTGGTCAGTTTTGAAAGGCCATAGACAGGATAACTCTGTCTGTCATACTTTGTCCAATCTTCGTTTTGGATGTGAACTCCTATTGGTGATGTCGTATTATCATCATTCGGATATGGCACGTAAAGGTTACATTTTACTTCATCTACATATCTCTTCTCAAGGAGGTGCTTTACCAGCCGGATTAATTGATCTACAGCATCAGTTGTGCTTCCTGGTAAGCCAATTGTTATGTATATTGATATGTATATTTTTGATATTTTACGTATAAGTTTAATTGTCTCCAGTATTTTATCAGGATTGCCACCCCTGTTAATGTTATTGAGCACATGCCTATCGGTCGATAAAAGCCCCATTCGCAGCTCTACGAATCCGGCATTCACAAGATTCTCAACGAGTTCAGAGGAGATAAACTCAGACCTTAAATCACAGCTCAATAACATATTATGTTTTATGGATGATATTTTTTTGCATACCTCTACCGCCCGTTTCTCTGAACCTCCTAACACACTGTCACAGTAATGAATTGTAGTCTTTGGTTTAAGATACACTAATACTTCGGACAAGCCGCCATCAAGAGCGTATTCGTTATACACGGCTAATCCATCCTGACAATGGCCGCAGTGATATTTACAGCCTGATGACGTAAACAAATTGACGCAATAATTGTGCAATGGTTCAGGCAAAATTTTATAATCGATATATAGCGGCGGGTTTGATAGATCTTTGGGCCGGGATTGAATAATCTTTGCGGCGGCAACCATATCGCAATCAGGGACTATTTCATCGAATACTGGATATTTAGCCATTGTTGTTTTTGACGCGAAATGAGCGTGCGCACCACCAAGTACAATTCGTATTCCGTTTTTTGACGATTTTAATAGACTTGAGTAGTGAGCACAAACCGGAACCGTAGGTGTTACTGCCCCAAAACCCACTATGTCAGGCAAGGCACCTCTTTCTGAATTTTCAATCATCTTATCTATTTCGGCGAGTGGAATATATTCAGTATCATATCCATTGTGCCTTAATATTGTGGCTATGCGGAGAACTCCAGCAGAGTAACATTTCTGTCCTGGAGGTTCGTGTGGACCTACAATGTGATTCTTTACATAGTTTTTAATCCGAAAATATAATCGTTTGTTTTCAATTTGTAATGGCGACAAGCTCCGCCGATATGTCGTTGCGTCTATAAGCCATATCTTCACGTTGTGATCCATTGCTTCATATGTATATCACTTCCTCAAGGATATGCTTGCCGATATACGGTTTCAAGCCACCCTTCGATACCAGGTCAATCTTCACACCAAGCAGGTCTTTCAAATAACCCTCAAGCCTCATAAGTTCTATGAAACCAACAGTGTCACCAAACTCAACGAGGATATCAATGTCACTTCGTTTATTCTGCTCTGCACGGGCAAAAGAGCCAAAAACGCCGATGGCCTTTACATGAAATCGGGTTTCAAGGACTTCCCTACAGGAGCCGATTGACGCCTTTATGTCATCTATTGTCTTCAATTGCTTCCCCCCTGAGTCATCGCCCTAATTATATACATTTCTTACATCAGAAATCCATAATAACTTCCCACAACGGCATAGATTCTCTCAAGAAAAAACGGGGGCGCACCGCCAACGCCAGTTGCGTCGGCGGTGCGCCCCCGTCACTCCATCAGACTTCAATCGCTGTTATTCGTCAGACCCGGACGAGGTTGGTCTACCGTTTTTAAATTGCCCGACGTATTTCGTTCCATCAGGCATGGTCAATGTCCCTTTACCGTTTGGTTCGCTGTTTTCATATTCCCCAACGTATTTTTTACCATCAGGCCATGTCATAGTCCCCTTCCCACTTAGTTTGTCATCCTCAAATTCCCCTACATACTTTTTACCGTCAGGCCACGTCAAAGTCCCCTTACCGTTTGGCAGACTATTTTCATATTCCCCAACGTATTTCCGCCCGTCAGGCCAGGTAAACGTCCCTTTACCACTTGCCTTGCCATCCTCAAACTCCCCTACAAATTTCCGCCCATCAGGGAAAGTCAACGTCCCCTGCCCGTTTGGTTGGCCATCCTCTACTTCCCCGACATACTTTCTCCCATCAGGGAAATTGATGGTTCCCGCTTCAGCATAAACCAAAAAACACAACGTGAGGCTAAAAAACAACAACAGCAGTACTACAACAGAACCTTTTCGCATCTCGCATTCTCTCCTTATTTCTCCAAAGCAGATACCAGTGCCGAAAGCACCGGTTTTAAGTAATGCCCTCTTAGATGGTTGTCATAAGCAACCAGCCATATCAGGCCTCCCTTACGGGCACAGGGCATTTATGGCTTCAATGACTTTTTCTATGCTTACGTTGGTGTTGAAACACGGGCCGTACGGGCGTTCATTGTGAATCCCTATAACCGGCAGCGGGTAGGAATCAACTATCCCGCTGCTTAGGTCGCGCTCACATGCCACGGCCACTATGGCTTGAGGCCGGACGTCGGTGACTATCTTTCTTGCGACTGAGCCGCCTGTGGCCATATATAGCTCAACCTGCTTCTCTTCCGAGACTGCAATCAAGTCCTTTACCCCGCACCTGCCACATCTCTTGCAGTTATATATGTTGTTCGTTATCCTTATGTCACACTTGTCTATCTGGAGGCAGTGCGGGAGCATGAGAAGGATTTTCCGCGTCTTTATGCCCTGTTTTAGAACCAGTTTGTTGTTTAAATTGATGACATGCCGCTGAAAACCCTCCTTCTTGTCCTTAAAAAATGCGCCCAGCAACATCAGAAAAGGATAATATATCTTTAGCACAATCCCACGTAATAATTTAGTCCACACGGAGGATTTCCTCCTTCGCGTTGACCCTGCCACTCAGGTATTGCCTGAATGACATCGGCCTTTTCCCCTCCGGCTGGAGTTCCTCTATTGAGACGAGGCCGTCCGCGGCGGCTATTAATAAACCGTCGTGGTCTTTTTTTACGACATCGCCCGGCCTATGATCTTCATTCGGCAGCTTGCTGACGACACCCTTGAGTATCTTCACACGCTGTCCATTGATAAACGTAAACGCACAGGGGACAGGACAAAGCCCCCTGATAAGATTAACTATCTCACGGGCAGGCCGTAGCCAGAGGATTCGGCAGTCCTCCTTATTGATAGGAGGGGCGTATGAGGGGGCACTCTCTTGCGCCACGGCCTTAAGCGTACCCTGTTCTATGCCCCTAAGTGTCTCAATCAGGAGCTCCGCGCCCAAAGCGGCAAGGCGTTTCGTCAATTCGATGGCCGTGTCACCTTCGCCTATATCGGCCGTTTTTGTTAAAAACACCGCCCCCGTGTCAACGCCCTCGTCCATCAACATTGTGGTGACGCCGGTTTCCCTTTCACCGGCCATAATAGCGCGCTGAATCGGGGCTGCCCCCCTGTATTTCGGCAGCACAGAGGCGTGTACGTTTATACACCCAAGCGGTGGAAGTTTTAGCAGCCCTGCAGGGAGTATCTTTCCATAAGCCGTAACGACAATCACATCCGGGGCGCAGTCCCGTATTTCATGGATAAACTCCGGCGTTCGTACCGAGTGAGGCTGGATGACCCTCAGAGACATCGCCTCTGCAAGCGTCTTTATGGGCGAGGGCACCGCGCGCCTACCCAACTCGGGCTTCGTCACAACAGCCTTAACACTGTGTCCGGCCTCTATTAACGCCCTAAGCGAAGGGACAGAAAAGGCCGGAGTCCCAAAGTAAACTATGTTCAAATCAAATCCCTTTTACCGTTATGAGGCAATCACGTTTGGGTTTTATTGCCGATTGCATGTGGTAGTCCGTCATCTATGTTGACTTTATCCAGCAGCAGGATACCGTTTAAGTGGTCTATCTCGTGCTGCAGCGCCCTGCACAGGAGCCTTGAGGCCTCAACCTCAACGGGATTGCCCTCCCTGTCAAGTCCCCTGACGAAGACCAGCGCCCGACGCTCTACAGTTGTGGTGAACTCCGGCAGGCTCAGGCAGCCCTCGGTGGACAGTACATCCCCCTCGGCGTAGACAATCTCCGGATTTATAACTATCAGGGGGTCACGTTCGGTGCCATCTTTCGCAGACGTATCCACTATGATGATCCTTTTTGATACCCCGACCTGTGGCGCGGCAAGCCCTATTCCAGCGGCGTCGTACATGGTTTCTATCATATCGTCAAGGAGCTTCTGTGTGTTGGCGCAAATGTCCTTAACCGGCGTGGCAACCTGCTTTAGTACCTTTGCGGGATATGTCTTTATTTTCAGCACTGCCATATCTAATATTATAACACTATTTTTTTTGAAAATTGTATAATTGTAAGGTTGATTTAATAAAACATACCGGGAGACGGCATTGGAGATAATAAGAGGACTACAGAATCTAACGAAGACATATCACAATCCCATCATAACGCTGGGGAACTTTGATGGAGTGCACGCCGGGCACAGAAGGATATTAGAGCGCGTGAAGGCTGCCTCTGACAGCGCTGGCGGCACATCAATAGTGATAACCTTCGACCCCCATCCCGTTAAGGTAGTGAATCCGCAAAAGGGTCTGAAAATATTGACGCCATTTGAGATAAAGGCCGGGCTGATAGAGAAAACCGGCATGGATGTCCTGCTGTGTATAGATTTCAATAAGGAGTTTTCGTCAATAGCCCCTGATTATTTCATTGAAGAGATACTGGTCAGGCGGCTGGGGGCGGCGCACATCATCGTAGGGCATAATTACAGATTTGGCAAGGGCAAGAAAGGCTCGACTGAGGTGCTGCGCAGGAGGGCGGCTAAATTCGGCTTCAAGTTTAACGTGGTCAGAAATGTTACGAGCTGTGGAAATGTGGTAAGCAGCAGCGCAATAAGAAATCTGCTCACACGCGGGCATGTCGGGGAGGCGCGTAAACTTCTGGGAAGGCCGTATTTCATACAGTCACAGGTGATAACCGGAACGGGCAGAGGCAAGACGATCCTTCAAACGCCCACCGCTAATCTCTCCCTGCCGGATGAACTGGTGCCAAAGCCCGGAGTCTATGCAGTGCGGGTGGCCGTTGATGGGGTTATTTATGACGCCGTTACAAACATCGGCACTAATCCAACATTCGGGACCACATTCGGAGGCGGTCAAACAGCATACGAGGTACATCTCTTCAACTATGATACACACCTTGTAGGCAAGACCATACGCGTGTATTTCATAAAGCGGCTCAGGGATGAGAAGGCATTCCCGACCCCGGAAGATTTAAAGGCGCAAATACAAAAAGACATCGCACGGGCTAAGGAAATCCTCGCCGAGACCCCGGAGATTTCTCCTTGATACTGATTTGCAGCCAAATGAGTAATCTGCCTAAAAATAGACAGAAGAAGCCGTTTTATATAGTTCCCTATAACCGACATAGAGAAGCGAAAAGAGTTAAAAGCCCCCGTGCTTTAAG
>NZ_JBJUSG010000048.1:0-23014 GCF_046044395.1 Candidatus Magnetominusculus dajiuhuensis
TTAGGACATTTCTACTTTGGTAGAATAGGACATTTCTATTTTGGTATTACACACTGTAACCAGAATAAAAAGCCTTACCAATAAAACCGTAGTTGTATAATGCGGCCAATTCTGATATAATGTGTGCAGATGTAAAGAAAGCGCGTGAGAATGTAGGGCTATGAAAACTAAAATGAGGATAATGGCTGACGGCCATACGGACAAGGGCATGAAAAGGCCAAAGAACGAGGACAGTTTTGCCGTCGAGCTGGAAGCGGGGGTCTTTGTTGTTGCCGATGGCGTAGGTGGTTCAGCATGTGGGGAGGTTGCAAGCAAAATGGCCGTTGATATTATCAGCGGTTATTTCAGAAGCGGTGAAAACACAAATGCAACCCCTGACAAGGGCAGTACAGGCGAACACTCATCCGCAAGCAGCGCGGTAGTCATGGCCGTCAAACAAGCCAACGAGCAGATATACAACACGGCAAAGGACGATCCCAAGCTAAGCGGCATGGCAACCACCGTGGTAGCCGCTGCCCTAAGCGGCGACAGACTAAGCATCGCCCACGCCGGAGACAGCAGGCTGTATCTCATAAGAGGCAATACCATAGAGCAGCTCACCGACGACCACTCCCTTGTCGCAGAGCAAATCCGCAAGGGTATGATGACAAAGGAGGAGGCTCACGAAATCGGCATGAGGAACGTTATCACACAGTCGTTGGGCTTTACGCCTGATATAGAGGTTGATATTGAGGAGATGACCGTTTATGACGGCGACGCGTTGCTGTTGTGTTCGGACGGGCTATACACAATGGTGCCTGATACGGCAATCCTGCATACCGTTAAATCCTCCGTTGACCCCAGGCATGTGTGCGAGAGACTTGTTGACCTGGCAAACAAAAAAGGTGGACGAGACAATATTACGGTTGTTGTGGCGTATATCTATAAGAAGACTATTTTTTCATTCATGTATGATCTCATAAAATGGATAAGGAGGTAATGAATGGCTAAGATACTGCTAAAATTTAAAGAAGCTGCCCTGAAAGAAATACCGCTGGACAAAGAGGTCATAACCATTGGCAGAAAGGCAACGAACGACATTCATGTGGACAATCTCGCGGTGTCCGGGGCACACGCGAGGATTTTTAAAAAAGGGGACCAATTTTACATAGAAGACCTCAGCAGCCTCAATGGGACTTTTGTAAATGGCAAAAAGATATCGGTGAGCGCCCTCAGCGACGCCGACGTCATCATTATCGGTAAACATACGCTGAATTTTGTCTCAGAGGCGCAGCCCAAAAAACAAGCTGAACAATCGAAGGACAAAGATTTAATGGACGAAACCATTATGATTGACGTAAAACTAAAGGAAGCAATCCTTGCCAAGGCTCCAAAATCTGAGGCCGGCAAGGTGGAACAAAAAGACATTCTTGGCGGGTTTGTAGTGGTCGAAGGCTCAACAGAGAAAAAGGAGTACGAGGTCACCGACAGGATAAGCACAATCGGCAAAGAGCAAAACTCGCTGATAAGGCTCAAGGGATTTTTCGCGCCCAAAGTGGCCGCCCTGATAAACAGAAAAAAAGACGGCTATACAATCAGCTCCTCAACCGGCGGTAAGGGGATAAGGGTAAACGGCAATGACGTCGAAGGCCAATATAAGCTCCGTGAAGGGGATGTAGTTGAAGTCTCCGGCCTCAAACTGCAGTTTTACATAAAAGAAGACTGAAGCGCCGACTGTTGCTTATGAGTCTTGCTCTTGCCTTAACAGGGAACTCTTAGGATTGCGGGGATAATCCCTCCCCCCTGAATTCGATCGCAGTCTGTATGGTTTTTGTCCGTCTGACCGCCCCCGTTACATCTCAGTTAACCTTTGAAAAATATGGCTTGACAAAACACTTGACATTCTCTTTTATCAAGTTATATAATGACCACAGCTTAACCCTAAAGTGATGTCTTGGTTTACGCGGCGGGCAAAGAAGAGGAGATATGATTAGTGCTTTCAGCTAAGTACGTTACAAAATTGGTAAAGATTCTTAGTGTTTCCCAAAAGCAGCAAGCCGGATCGTTACTTGCTGAATTTGTGGGATTAAAACCAATAATACAAGAACATCAAAGCAGAAAAATCGTTGATATTGCATCACTTATAAGTGCTCTTAATGTTTCGGATGAGCAGCAAAAGGCCGATTTATTAGCTGCTTATGAAGAAATGAAACCAAAAATACAGGCATATCGCAAAGAAGAAACAAAGCATCTGCGCGAATATGCACCGCAATGGAACGTATTTAAGGTGTTAGGTGTGGAAAACAGGGAGATTGAATTTCACACACCTTTTCTGTATGGACTGCTCAATCCATATGGCACCCATGGTCAGGGCAGGCTTTTTTTGGATGGTTTCCTCACAAATATAGGGGAGAAGGTCGTTGGATTTTCAAAGGACGATATATCCAACCCAAACTGGTATGTTGAGCGTGATACGGAACAAATAGATTTGAGAATCTGCAATGATTGGTTGAAAAAGGGTTTTTATATTGAAAACAAGGTACAGACGGTGGCGCGTATCGGCCAAATGAGTAAATACGTTAGGTTATGGCAGGAGCGCTATGAAAGTTTCAGCAAGGATGGCGGGATACTTTATCTTACAGTTCGTGGGGATGACCCATCTGATGTCGGGTTTGATTCTGAGGGTCAGTTTACGCGTTCAGAAATTGAACAGAAAATAGGTAAAATAGGGCTGTTGTCATATAAGCGTGACATTAAAAGTTGGTTAGAGGGGATAGTGGATCGCGTTAAACCTCAGAAATTAAAGCAGTCAATTATCCAGTACATCGAAATCATAAACGATCTATAGATATAAGGAGGAATAACATATGGAGAATCCGCGTAGAAAAATGATTGAGGACCTCGCATCCTCAGACAACTATTTTGCCATCAGAGAATTAGTGGGTCTGTTTCCGGAGATATCTTTCGAACACCACAAAAGGTTATTTCAGGAGGCATTCGATACTGAAAAGTGCAGTGACAACTACGGCATTTCAAAGATTCCTAACAAGGACCATTACAAGGCACAACGTATAGAGATTGTCAATCCGTCATATCAGGGCGATAATTTCTTTCGTTTTGCTATCTGTGTCATGGGTGGCGTTGGGGATAATGTCGAGAACTGGTATTTTGGAATAATAGGTCCGTGGAACCTTGCCACACAGCACAAGGAAATTCAGGAACTTAAGGACAATTGCACTAAGCTTGGACTTAAACCGTCGGCTAATTGGATGTATAAGTACTTTAAGTCTCAACGGTCTGATGTTTTTGCCTCACTGATGCAGGGTGCGGACGTCAAACCAATCATACTGTCTATGGTCAGGGAGTTTAATGATAAAGGCCAGCAACTGGTAGAGTTGGTTGACCAGATAAATGCCATTTTATAGCAGAAGTAACCTGTAAGAAGATGAAAAAAGCTGGTAGAGGTTTTTCTTAGTTGCCGCTTTGCCCTTGATGAGGGGGCGGCGTGTGGGCGGTGGGGTGGATTTCCGGCCTGAGCCAGGGGCCAAGCAGCTTCGTGACAGCCATGCCAACAAACGCCCCTGCGATTACGTCGGAGGGAAAATGTGACCCGGCCTTTACCCTGTCAAACCCGGCCAGTACGGCAAATGAATAAAATATCACGCTATAACGCTTAAAGTATGAAGACAAAATGCAGGCAATCGAAAACGCCAGCGCGGTGTGTCCGGAGGGAAAGGAATCGTAGTCCACATGCAGCGACGGCCCAATGGCAATAAAGCTATCAATGATTCGCGGCCTTGCCCGGCCAACCAGATGTTTTATGATTTGCACTGTAAGGCCGGACGCGCACAGGGTATAAAAAAACATCCTGCCGACACGATATAGCGGCCTGTATAAGTATTTGCCCGTTATAAACAAGATAAACGCGGCGGTGATTTGTGTGGCACCGTGATACAGGAAATTACATATCGGGTCAATCTTCCTGAGAATGGCGTTTATAGTGCCGTGTTCAAGCAGAAATAACTTTATCGAATCAATTGTCCATTTGTCCGCGCCGAGGAAAAAAACCACCAGTATCGCTATTAATATAGCTAACGACGCTAATTGTCTGCCCAATCGTCCTGATGACACGCTCATGTTATAGATATCATGCCCCTTTGCGTAGTTGTAAATAATTAATTACCGGTGTATGGTATAATGTCAATTTCCTGGTATCTCATGTTAAAAATGAATAAACTTAAAGCGATAATTCTGTTAGCCGCGCTGCTGTTACCGGCGCTCGTTGCCGCGCAGGAAATCACAGGGGTCGAGTACTCCGTCTCGGGCGGCAGCATAACCGTAAGTGTAGCACTTTCCATAGACGAAAGCCAAACCTCTCTCATTCGCGAAGGGCTGCAAAAAGAATTCGTCTTTTACATAGATGTCTTCAGGCGGTGGAGTTTATGGCCTGACGAGTTTATCAGGGGTAAGAAAGTGTCAAGGACAATACATGCCAACTCTGTAAAAGGGGAATATAAGGTCGTCTCTTCAGACGAGACAGCCATCCTTGAAAAGAGATTTATGTCCTTTAAGTCCATGCTTAGATGGGCGCTGCTTGTGAAGGACATTAAAATTGACATGAGTGGCCTTGAGGAGGACGCCCAGTATTTTATCAGGGTTACGATAGAATCAATAAAGCAAAAACCGCCGCAGGTCATCGGATATGTGTTGTTCTTTGTAGACGACAGGGACTTCAGGATAAAAAAAGACACGGATATTATTTTAAGAGGCGGTAAATGACGCTGCAAACGGGCAAGAGAATACTCCTGCCGGTTTTGGCCGTGATTATCTTCCTGGCCGCGGGCTCAGCGATACACGAGACGTTTATCAATCCGCAGGGAGACATCACACACAGACTTATCTTCGCGGCGCTTTTTAATATCACACTATTAGCCCTGCTCACCCTTGCATTCTTCGTAGGCAGGAATCTCCTAAGGCTGTATTTCGAGAAAAAAAACAGGATAACCGGCTACAAGTTCAAGACAAAACTCGTAACGATTTTCGTCAGTATCACCCTGCTGCCGTCCGCTATGCTGTTTATTATCTCAAGCGGCCTTGTTACGAACTACATTGACAAGTGGTTTACCCCCACAATAAGTAAACCGATAGACGACGCAAGAGACCTCGCCACATATACCTATGACATGATACGTAAAAATACATTCGAGGACGCCATCGCCATAAGCAAGGGGGCAGACCCGGCACCAAGATACAAGACCGCTAAATTCGGCAGAAAAAATGAGGACGCATCAGAGACCATAAGAGATGCCTTTAAGGGAAAACCCGGCATCGAGGTAATTGTCTACAACGAGGCGGACATAGTAACGGCCGTGATTCCACTGCCGGTAAACGGCCGCATAGACAAAGTCCTGCTGGTTTCCACCGTAGTACCCATAGAGATTTCGAGGAAAGTCGGCGAGATTCAAAAGGCCCATCAGAGCTACGTCACTCTTAACGAGTTTAAGACCCCATTAAAAGGCAACTACCTCCTGATACTGGGATTTTTTACACTCCTTGTAATATTCCTTGCCCTCTGGATAGCGCTGAAAATATCCAGAGGAATCACCGAGCCTATTCAAAATCTCCTTCAGGCAACGGCAGACGTCTCAATGGGCAACTTCAACATCTACGTAAATCCTGGCACGGACGACGAAATCGGTATGCTTATTAAGTCCTTCAACGTAATGATATCAAAAATAAAGCAGACCGAGCTATCTTTGCAAAGCGCCTATATCGAATCGGACAGGCGGCGGCTTTTCATGGAAAACATTATCTATAACATAAACTCCGGTGTTATCTACCTCGACGCCAATAACAAGGTGATAACGATAAACGACGCCGCGTGCAGGGTGCTGGAGGTCGAGACCGAGGATGTGCTGAATAAACCATACACAGAGGTTATTAAAAATGTCATCTCCACCGAATTTGAAATGTTCATACGGGGAATAAACCTGTATAATTTTTACAGTAAAAAAGAGCAGTTAAAGGTCTCTATAAACGGAAGGAATATGGTATTGAGAGTTTTCGTAATCCAGCTCAAAGACAACGAGAAGACTCCGGTTGGGGTGCTTGTAGTGTTTGACGATTTGACGGAGTTAATCCTCGCCGAAAAGGCCCTCGCATGGCAGGATGTGGCCAAACGCCTTACTCACGAGATAAAAAACCCCTTAACGCCGATTAAACTCTCCGCCGAGAGGCTGCTGAAACGATGGAGGCGCGCAGACACGAGGTTTGGCGAGGTTATCGAAAAATCTACCGCCACGATAATAAGGGAAGTTGACGGACTTCAACGGCTCGTAAATGAATTCTCAAAACTCGGCACGATGCCGGACATTGAACCCTCCCTGACAGACCTGCAAAGCCTTCTGGCCGAAGTACTGGACCTCTACGGGGAGTATGAGCACATCGGCATGTCCCTTGATTATAAAACAAATATTAAGTCCATATATATTGACGGTGAACATTTTAAGCGTATGCTTATTAATATTCTTGACAACGCGATACAGGCAATAGGGGAAAATGGTAAGATAGACATAACAGTAGCTGAGGACGACAATGCCTCTGACATTATAATTGACATATCTGACGACGGCGTAGGCATAGACGAAAAGGATAAGGAGAAATTGTTTCAGCCATATTTTTCAAGACGAAAAAACGGAACCGGACTTGGTTTGGCCATAGCCCACAGGATAGCCACAGAACACAAGGGTACAATAACCGTTAGCAATAACGCAGTGAGAGGCTCGACCTTTAGAATCACAATCCCAATTACTAAGAAATTACTAATAGAGCAGGACACCATGGAGACTGTGTGATGAACGAAAACTCGGTACTAATCATAGACGACGAGGAGGGAATCAGAGAGACGCTGAGTTTGATCTTTGAGGATGAGGGGTTTAGCGTCTCACTGGCGGCGTCCGCCGAAGAGGGACTGGAATTTTTAAGCAAAAACACACCTGACGTAATATTTCTTGATATATGGCTGCCCGGCATGGACGGCATAGACGCCCTTGAGGAAATCAGGCGTCTCTATACGACAATACCGGTAATAATTATCTCAGGACATGGCAAAATTGAACAGGCAGTTAAGGCCACTAAGATGGGCGCGTATGATTTCCTCGAAAAACCGCTCTCTCTGGAAAGGGTTATTCTCACCGCTAAAAGGGCAATAGAACATAAAGAGCTTATAATACAAAACGAGATGCTCAAAAAAGATACCGTGCAGAAATTCGTTATTATCGGGGATTCCCCCGCGGTAATCAATCTTAGGAAACAAATCGAGATTGCCGGCAAGAGCAACGCCCGTGTGCTGATAATGGGAGAAAGCGGCGCTGGCAAGGAACTCGTAGCAAGGAATCTCCACCTGCAAAGCGACAGATTAAACAAAGCGTTTATTGAGGTCAACTGTGTGGCCATCCCACAGGAACTAATAGAAAGCGAGCTTTTTGGACACGAAAAAGGCTCATTTACGGGCGCATTCGAAAAGAAAAAAGGCAAGTTCGAGCTGGCCGACGAAGGCACACTGTTTCTTGATGAAATCGGCGACATGTCCATGACTACGCAGGCAAAAGTCCTCAGAGTCATAGAGACGCAGGAGTTTCAGAGGGTAGGCGGCAGTAAAAACATAAAGGTAGATGTCAGAATAATCGCGGCGACAAACAAAGACCTCCCCAAGGAAGTGAAAGAGGGCAAGTTCAGAGAGGACCTGTTCTTTCGCCTCAACGTTATCCCGATAATCGTCCCCCCTCTAAGGGAAAGAAGAGACGACCTGCCGATCCTTATTGAACACTTCATGAATGTGTTCGCAACTGAATATGGCAAGACCCCACGGCACATTGAGCCGGACGCGATGAGGGTACTGCAAGGGCACGACTGGCCGGGAAATGTGCGCGAGCTAAAGAACACCCTTGAACGGCTCTTCATTATGACCCAGTCCAGGGTGATTAAAGCCTCAGACGTTGCGGCTTTTAACTCTTCAACTGTGGATTATTTTGCATTTGAGACCCTGAAGGACGCCCGCGACAGCTTTGAGCGGGATTACATCCTCAAGCAGCTCGAAAAGCACAAATGGAACGTCTCCAAGACCGCCGAGACCCTTCAAATAGAAAGAAGCAACCTGCACAGGAAAATAAAGGGCTTTGGGATTGAAATCCCGTAAGATATTGTGATATGATATTATAAGTGTAAAGGTGAACGGGAGGAGATGGTGAGCGAGACTGAGAACACCCTTGGAAAAGATGATGTTATGGATGTTTTTAAGAAAGCGTCAGAATCAAAAGATATTCCCAAAATCTATTTTAACGGCGCTACGCTTTTTTTAAATCCGGGGGATAGTTCAATGTTGCTAAGTGTGAACGAAAGTCCTGTTGCTGTCATAAATATGTCTTTTACCGTTGCTAAATCGGTTGCGGCACTTCTTGGTTCGATGATTGCCGATGTTGAAGAGAAAACGGGCAATAAAATTATGTTGACCGAAGATATTAGAACGGTGTTAGGTATGAAATAATGAATTATTCGGCTTATGGAACCATTGACTCAACCTCAGTCAGGCACGCGAATCGTGCCGAGAGAAAGATATTGCGTTATGCCGTATATGGCGATGAGTGGTACTGTGAGCAAGGCAGGTTACCATCTGCCAAGGTTGTAAAACAGGCCATTGAGCTGCTTCATACGGCACAAGCATATAGTTTTTTCGTGGATTCCACAGTGGGTGCCGATGGTGAAATAGAATTAGTGGTTTACCACGACAATGATAGACTGCAGTTTATCATTACTGAAAATAACGGGATAGAGTTCGGGCATGAGAGAAAGAGTGATCTATTGAAACCCTTCCTGCCAGAGGATGAAACCGAAGAGATATGTTATGAAGAGGGCGTTACGTTTGATGATGCGATAACAAAAATTAATCATTTTGGAAGGGGAATATGGATCACCACCAATACGTCCGCCTTATCAAACGAAACTGGATACACTTCGACTTCACTTCGCCTGAAGAAAGAAGACTCAGCAGTTGTGCATTCAGGAATTCGTCAGACGGGACAGGGATCTCTTGCATATCTGTTAGTTGCATAAATGAAACGACCGGCGATATTTGTGAACATATCAGAAGGTTCCACCCTGCTTTCGTGCCTGTTGTTGTGGGCGCCCCAATAATATTTTGGCCATTCAGCATGGATGATTTACCTGAAAAGGCTATTTTTAATCAGGAGAAAAGTAACGATGATGAATGTCATGTTAACGTCAAAAACTTATCTAACAATGATGCTGAAAAAATTATAAAGAAACTACCCTTAAATAAGTTAATGGTTTGCATAAACTCAAGTGTTCATCCTTTTGACTTTGATGAGCATTATTTAAAATTCAGGGACCGTGTTAACTAACATGCAGTATCCCGTAAAATAACGTATCAAGCGAGGTATATATGATGAAATCAGGCTCAAAAGTTGGTAAGGCCGTCTCTCTTGTACTGGCAATAGGATTTCTGCTTGTAGCCGGGGTTATTGCCTATAATATATTTGCCGCGAGGCCCCCTGTGCTTACAGGGATAGAGGCGTTTGAAAAACTGCCCGTGAAAAAAGATATTTCATTCAAGGCAGAGAGTAACAGAAAGATCAGGTCCATTGAGATAGTGGTAACTCAGGACGGCAATGACGTTACACTCCTGAAGGAACAGCCGGATAAACCCATCGCCGAGTTCAATATAACCGTAGAGCCAAAGGCCCAGGGCCTCAACGATGGCCAGGGCCAGGTGACAATCAAGGCAAGGGCAGGGCTGTTTGCAAAGACGATTAAGACCTTCCCCACGGCTATTCGCTCCACGATGCCCGCCATAACTGTCGTTGACAGCTCATACATCACAGACCAGGGCTCAGGGTTGGCCGTCCTTATCAACGCCAAAGGTGCAGACAAGGTCTATATAAAGGCACTCGACAGGGTTTATACGGCGACTAACTCCATATACGCCGACAAAAACCGATTTTTTGCAATAATCCCCATAGACATCGAAACAGTTGGCCCGCCCATAGTCACCGCATTTGCAGAGGACGCCGCCGGCAACACCGTCACCGCCCCCGTGCAGACGATTTACAAACCAAGGGTTTATAAGAAAGATACTATCGTCATAAAAGACGATTTCATAAGGAAACACATATTGCCCCTTCTCCAAAAAAACGAAGGTGATATGCCGCTTGTTGATGCCTTTTTAGAAGTAAACGAGAAATGGAGAAAGGACTCAGAGGCCAAAGTCAGTGAAATAGCAAAAAAGACCGCCGATAAAATCCTCTGGAGCGGGCCATTCGTACAGATGAAAAACAGCAAGGTGTTTGCGGGCTTTGGAGACCAGAGGAGCTACATCTACGGGGATAAAGAAGTGAGCCACAGCCGCCACATGGGCTTTGATCTTGCCTCGTTAGCCAACAGCCCCGTATATGCGTCGAACTCAGGGGTGGTGGCCTTTGCCGGTGACCTTGGCATATATGGAAACGCCGTTATAATAGACCACGGACTTGGACTAATGACCCTCTATGGACACCTCTCCGCTATTGACGTAAAAGAAGGCGTGGCCGTAGAAAAGACAACTGTAATCGGCAAAAGCGGAATGACCGGCTTTGCGGCGGGCGACCATCTGCATTTTGGCGTCTTGCTCCACGGCGTGTACGTATCACCAGTCCACTGGTGGGACAAGAGGTGGATAGATAAACGTGTCCTCGGCGTTATGAACAGTAAGGGATAAGTATATTAATAATACTAAGATATTGTGGAGACTATTTTATCTTCAGGGGGTGTAAGTTATTCCTGATATTGCAATAGTTAGCCAGGCATTAAGCAGCATCAGGGCAGCAATTGACTTCTGTTAGTGCTGAGTAAGCACCGCCCCTGCCACAGGGTCAATCGTTACCCTGAAGGTTTTTTTACCGAGGGATAGATTAATCTCCCCGCCGGTTGAGCCGCCACCGGCGTAAAAAATTACGTTCCAGCGGCCTCTTCTGAGCTTTCCATCTTCGGGGTCGGTGATTACTATTCTTGTGTTTTCGGGGAATCCCCTTGTCTTGCCGTTCAGTGTATATGACAGTGAATCAAGGTCAACTGTGAGTTTTATGTCCTTTCCCTTAGTGGAGGCAAGGACGGAAGCGTATCTCAAATCTGCCGACAGCATTCTTGCCGCTGATTTCAGCACCGTCCCGGGCATTTTCGACGTCAACTTTACCGTCGCTATTGACATCGCAACGGCAATAATAAGCATCGTCACCGTAAGCTCTATGAGCGTAAAGCCACGGTTACTACACTGGGGGTTACATCGGGATATCATTTAGGCTGAAGATGGCCAAAAGCATTGAGATTACGATAAAGGCCACAACGACGGCCATGATGAGTATCATCGCCGGTTCAAGGATGCTTATAAGCCTTCGCACCATTGTCCTGAGGGTTTTTTCGTATGTTGAGGCCGTCTTTAAGAGCATCTCATCAAGCGCTCCGGTTTCCTCCCCTACCTTCATCATGGAAATGGCAAGCGGGGGGAAGATGTGGGCGGCCGAAAGCGGTCCGGCAAGTCCCTTCCCCTCTTTGGCGCCACTTATAATTCCTTCAATAGCACCCCTTATGAGCAGGTTATTTATAACATCTTTTACGTTTCTGAGGGCCTCAAGAAGCGGCACTCCGCTTTTGAGCAGTGTCCCCAGCGTCCTGGAAAACCTTGCCGTCTCCACCGTTGTGACAATCCCCCGAAATACCCTGAGCTTAAAAGAGTCAATGTTATACCGGCCCTCCTCAGTACGCGAGTATCTCCTGTATGCAAAAAAAGATACGACAATTATACCCACTACCGCCCACCAGTAGCCGCTGAAAAAGGCGCTTATCGTCATCAATATCTGTGTGGGCAGGGGCAGAGCCTCACCCATCTCCTCAAATATCTTTGCAAATTGGGGAATAACATAGGTCAATAATATCAGCACAGAGACAAGGCCTGTAACGCCTAAAAGCACCGGATATATCATCGCCGAATATATATGCTCTTTCAACTCGCCTGAGGTCTCCAGGTAATCGGCAAGTTTTTCCATAACGGCCTCAATAACGCCGCCGGCCTCAGCCGCCTTTATCATATTAATGTAGAGGCGCGTAAATACTTTGGGATGTTTAGAGAGCGATTCAGAAAATGAGCTGCCCTCGCGTATGGTCTTTAAGATAGATTGGATTATCGAACGCATCGTATTGTTATCGGAGACCTCGACTAAAATACTGAGGCTTCTGTCAAGGGCCAGCCCAGCCCCAAGTAGTGCCGCCAGCTCTGTTGTAAAGGTGAGGACTTCCTTTGAGCCTGATCTTTTGAATATCTCAATCTTGCCCTTTGGTTCGGAGCGCGTTATCGAAAGCGGGATAAGGCGTGAGTCCTTGAGTGAGCTTATGACAATTTCCTCGTCCGGGGCGTTTATGACGCCGTTGTGATGGTCCCCTTCCATTGAGACCGCCTTGTAGTAAAATAGGGGTATGCTATACCTCCTGTGTTACCCGTAGTACCTCAGCAATAGTAGTCAGCCCGGCTCTGACCTTTTCAGCCCCGCTTTCAATGAGGGTGCTCATCCCCCGCCTCCTGGCGATTTGCCTGAGTTCGCTGGAGTCGGTGCTTTTTAAGATGGCCTTTTTTAGTTCGTCATCCACGACAAGAAACTCAAATATTCCCTTTCTGCTATAAAACCCCGTCCCCGCACACTGCTCGCAGCCCGTGCCCTTGTATAAGACGACATCTCGACTCAGGCCGATTAGAGCGAGTTCGTCAGGGGAGGCCGCGTCATTGTCTATTACCTTACAGGCGTCGCACACTATGCGCACAAGGCGCTGTGCAAGCACACCCCTAAGAGTGGAAGTAAGCAGAAACGCCTCCACACCCATGTCAATAAGGCGGGTTACCGCCGAGGGGGCGTCGTTTGTGTGCAGCGTGGAAAACACAAGGTGCCCTGTCAGGGCAGACTGAATGGCAATCTCTGCCGTCTCAATATCTCTTATCTCTCCTATCATTATAATGTCCGGGTCCTGCCTGACGATGTGCCTTAGGGCACTGGCGAAATTAAGGCCGATTTGCTGCTTTACCTGTATCTGGTTTATGCCGTTGAGGTGGTACTCGATCGGGTCTTCAACCGTAATAATCTTCTTTTCGGGAGAATTTATCTTATCAAGCGCGCCATAGAGCGTGGTAGTCTTGCCGCTTCCGGTTGGCCCGGTGACAAGGATAATGCCGTGGGGCTTGGTTATCAGACTGTTAAAACCGTCTAAAATATTCTGCGGGAAGCCAAGCTGCATAAGGTCTATGACGATTGATTCCTTATCAAGTATCCTCATCACGATGCTCTCGCCGTAAAGGGTTGGCACGGTAGAGACGCGCATATCAATTTCTTTTATGGCAATCTTGAGTTTTATCCTGCCGTCTTGTGGGAGGCGCCGCTCGGCGATATTGAGTTTAGCCATTATCTTTACCCTTGAGATAATGGCGGGCTGGAGTTTTTTCGGCGTGGATTCGACCTCTTTCAGGACGCCGTCTATGCGGTATCTGACCTTTAGCTCGTTTTCGAAGGGTTCGATGTGGATGTCGCTTGCCCTGGCCTCGACTGCCCTTGAGATCAGGAGATTTACGAGTTTTATAATAGGGGCCTCAGAGGCAAGCCCCTTAAGGTGGTCAATGTCCTCGTCATAGTCGTTTATAGTGTCGAAACTTACATCGCTCATGTCCTCAATTATTTTGTTAATATTTGATTCCCTGCTGTAAAACTTATCTATATACTCACGGACTTCGGCCTCATCCGCCCCGATGGCCTCTATTTCGAGGCCTGTGGCTACGGCAAGGGCGTCTATTGTGCCAACGTCCCACGGCCTGGCCATGATGACCTTCAGGTGTCCGTCTTCTATATAACTTGGAATGATTAAGTTGATACTTATAAAGCGCGAGGATATGCCGTCAAGGACGATAGGAACACGGGGGAAGTCCTCCGGCCTGGCCACCCCGACTTTGGCTGTTTCAATCTGCTCATCTGTTTGCGCCATCTGGTTATTGGGCAAATTCAATGAGTTTCCCGGCTATTTGCACCGCGTTGAGGGCAGCACCCTTTCTAAGGTTGTCAGACACAATCCACATGTTGAGGCCCGACGGTATGGATTCGTCTTCACGTATACGCCCAACGTAAACCGCATCCTTGCCAGCGCAGTCTATGGGCATGGGATAGACCCTTTTGTCCGGTGCGTCAAAGACAATAACGCCTGGTGCCTCTGATAAGATAGCACGCGCCTCGTTGGCTGTCAGCTTCTTTTCGGTCTCAATGTTGACGCACTCCGAGTGGCCCCTGAACACGGGTACGCGCACTGTGGTTGCGGTTAGTTGTATTGAGTTATCGCCCATTATCTTTCTGGTTTCGTTGAGCATCTTCATCTCTTCTTTCGTATAGCCGTTGTCCAAAAACACATCAATTTGGGGGAGGCAGTTAAAGGCAATCTGATAGGGATAGACATTGCACTTTATCTCCTGAAAGCTGAGCAGGGCCTTGGTCTGCTCCAGCAGTTCATCCATCGCCTTTGCGCCGGTGCCAGATACCGCCTGATAAGTGGATACGACGATTCTCTTAATTTTAGCCCTGTCGTGAAGAGGTTTAAGGGCGACGACCATCTGAATGGTCGAGCAGTTGGGATTGGCGATGATGCCTTTGTGTTTTTTTATGTCCAGGGGATTAACCTCCGGGACTACGAGGGGGATTTCCGGGTCCATCCTCCATGCGCTTGAGTTGTCTATGACGACGCAGCCGTCTTTGGCCGCAAACGGGGCGAAGTCCTTGCTCCTCTGTGCCCCGGCGGAAAACAGGGCGATGTCTATTCCCTTAAACACATCTTCCTGAAGGACTTCGACTTTTATTTCGTCGTCTCTGAACTCTATTTTCTTACCCTCTGACCGTTCGGATGCGAAGAGCCTAAGCTCTGAAACGGGGAATTTCCGCTCCTGCAAGATTGAGATCATCTCACCGCCCACAGCGCCGGTAGCCCCGACGACCGCGGTAACGTACTTGTCTTTTTTCTTTAACATTTCTTAACCGCTCCTTATGATAGTTAGCGCTCCCGTTGGGATATTAACGCACGAACATATTATAACTTTATTGTATGTGATAAGAAAAGCCTCGCGTGGGTGCTAAATCCAGCAACAATTGACACACCTGAGAAAAACACCGTTGGGGCGTGCGCGTTGACAGGATGTCCCTCTATGGTTTAGCATATAGGCATGGTGGCCAGGGCTATCATGGAGGCGCACTTTGAAGGCGCTGAGCTTCACAATAATACTATAGGCGGCAATGATGAAATTACAGGATAAGAAGAAAGTACTGGTAACAGGAGGGGCGGGGTTCATTGGCTTTCACCTGTGTAAGCGATTGGCTTCGCACGGGTTTGACGTTGTAACTGTTGATAATCTCAACGACTACTACGATGTTGCCATTAAACAAGACAGGCTTAGGATTCTTGAAGGCGTGGGGAATTTCCGGTTTGTCAGGATGGATATCTCCGACAGGTCGGCCATGGAGAGAATTTTTGCTGTGGAGAAATTCGATTATGTGGTAAATCTGGCCGCACAGGCGGGCGTCCGGTATTCTATAATAAATCCTCACGCCTATATTGAAAGCAACATAGTGGGCTTCGCCAACATACTGGAGGGCTGTCGGCACAATAACGTAAAACACCTCATCTTTGCCTCGTCGAGTTCGGTCTATGGGGCAAACACAAACGTCCCTTTTTCTGTGCGGCACAATGTTGACCATCCCATGTCGCTTTACGCGGCGACAAAAAAATCAAACGAACTCCTTGCCCACACATATTGCAGCCTCTATGGGCTGCCCTGCACAGGGCTTAGATTTTTTACCGTTTACGGCCCGTGGGGACGCCCGGACATGGCCTTGTTCCTCTTCATAAAGGCCATCCTTGAGGACAGGCCAATTGATGTCTTTAACCACGGAGACATGCGGCGTGACTTTACTTATATTGACGACATAGTAGAGGGTGTTTTCAGGTTGATTCAACGCATACCAGCGGCTAACCCCGCGTGGGACGGCAAACACCCCGACCCATCTTCAAGCTATGCCCCATACAAACTCTACAACATCGGCAACAATAAACCCGTTGGCCTGTTGAATTTTATAGAAATAATTGAAGACACGCTTGGGCGAAAGTCGAGAAAAAACTTCCTGCCAATGCAGCAGGGCGATGTTGCCGAGACTTATGCCGACATAGAGGAACTCACAAAAGATACAGGCTTTACACCTTCTACACCGCTGGATGTTGGAATCAGAAACTTCGTCTCATGGTACAAGGAGTATTTTAATATCTCATAGTGTCGCTATTGCCGCGCCCGACGCCTGCTGGTGGCGGCTCTGGGAACAGAGGTTAGTGTTATCTCAGCCGAGGAGATAATCTCCCCGTCAACGCTGACCTTTGCCCGGAAGACGTATAATGGTGGGAACTTCTTTGTCAGCTCAGACTCTATGATGAGGACATCGCCCGCCATCGCGGGTTTGACATGGTGCGCGTCGTTAATCATTGTCAGAAACGCCATCTCAATTTCCTCCGCCTCAAGGACAAGCCCTGAGGCCTGGGCCATTGCCTCTACAAGCAGCACAAATGGAAATGACTGCTGTCCATCGCCGCCCCAGTTAATGGCCTCTTCGCCGCCTGTAACGGTCTTCAATGCCTTGATACGCTGACCCTTGTCTATGGCCAGCACCTTCTCAATGAATATGAAGGGCGCGCCGTGCGGCAGCCGCTTAACCAGTTCTTCTTTGTTCATCTATGTATCCCACAATGGCGCCGACGGATGTAAAGATTTTCTCCGCGGTTTCCCTGTCTGTAATGTCAACGCCGAATTCTTTTTTTATGCCCACGACAAGCTCCAGTACATCAATGGAGTCCAACCCCAGCCCACCAGGGCCAAAGAGCGTCGTATCCCTGTTAATTACCTCCTCCCCTACGGAGAGTTTTAACCTGCTGACAAGCAATCCCTTTAGTCTTTCAAATGTGTCTGACATGCGCTCTTATAATCCTCCCGTTACAGAAATAACCTCACCCGTGATATATCCGGCCTCCTCAGAGGCGAGAAACCTGACCACAGAGGCAACCTCCTCTGGCCTTCCAAATCGCCTCAGTGGAATGTTACGGCGTAACTCCTCACGCGCGGTATCCTTCATAGCATCCAGCATATCGGTCTCAATAGCGCCCGGGGCAACCGCGTTTACCCTGATGCCAAACTGTGCAAGCTCCTTTGAGAGCGCCCTCGTCAGGGCAATCACACCACCCTTGGCCGCCGCATAGTTGGCCTGCCCGGCAAGGCCGTCTATACCGCTCAGAGAGGAGATATTTATTATAACACCGCTCCTTTGGGCTATCATGTGTGGCAGTACCGACTTTGACGCGTTAAAAACCCCTGTCAGGTTTACATCCATGACGTCCATCCAGTCCTTTTCCGGCATCAGCAGGAGAAGTCCGTCTCTGGCAAGGCCGGCATTGTTGACGAGGATGTCCACGCGGCCAAACAGGGCTACCATTTCGTCCATCATCTTTTTCATCTGTGAGAAATCTGTGACATCAGCCTGATAGGCCATTGTATTGGGATTTATCGCGCGCAGCTCCTCACACAGTGTGGCGGCCTCATTGGATGATGACATGTAGTTGATTACCACAGAAGAGCCATCCTTTGTAAGCGCCCTGCATACGGCGCTCCCTATACCCTTGCCTCCTCCTGTTACCACGGCCACGGTGCGCTTGGCTGCCTTGTCGTTCATCTTAACACGTCCCACATTGGGCCACGTTTAATTATCTTTCTGATAGCACCCAGCGTTGAGGCGTCATAGTGGATATCAAGGGCAGGCACCACACGGTTTGCCCTACTTTGCGCCCATGTGGCAACCCGCGTGAGCAGCAGCCCTGACGGTGTCTCCGGACTCAGATAAAACACCGGCTCAAGCAGCCCCTTTCCTTCCGGGACCGCCGGTATGACGCCGTCTTTCACCGCCCTTTTGCAGATAGCCGTACCGGGGTATATCCTCACGCCAACAAGGGCGATTACAGCGCGCGGCTTTATCATATCAAACAGTTTAAATGTCTCATTCAGTGTCTCCTCTGTTTCAGACGGGCCGCCAATTATAATATAATGTGCGTCGGGCATGTCAATCTTTCGGCATATGGCGGAGGCCGCCGCTATATCGTCCGGCGTGAAGTGTTTCTCATAGGCGTTAAGTGTTTGGGTGGCACCGGCGTCTGAGCCGAACTCTATGCCGGTACAACCGGCCCGTTTCATAAGCCTTGCAAGCTCTTCGGTAAAACTGAATGGGGTTGCGAAACACGTCCACTTAATTCGCAGATTCTTTCTGATAATTCCCTCGCATATCTGCATTGAGTGTCCAGCCGGGACATTGAATATATCATCCACGAAAAACACGTAATCTATTGCGTGCCTGTCTTTCATTTCGGCAAGTTCCGCGACTATCTCCTCCGGGGGCCTGAGCCTCAGGCGGCTCCCCTCCAGCATGGGGTACGTACAGTATGTGCACTTAAACGGGCAGCCGCGTTTGGATTGAACATTTCCCATCCCGCCGAATTGAAGATATGCGGCATTGTTAAGAACCGCCCTGTCTGGCAGACACATCACAGGGCTGTATGAGACGGGATTCTGATGGAACAAACCGTTTTTAATAATTGACAGGTTTGGGATCTCATCAATATTGCCACCGTTTTCAAATGCCCTGATAAGACTGAGAAACGCCTGTTCTCCCTCGCCCGCAACTCCGAAATCGAGCGTTAAATATCGCAGGATTTCCTCGGGGAAAAGGGAAAACCCGGAGCCACCGGCAACCATCGGGGCATTGCTGATCGTCCTGATAAAGTTCACAATGTCCCGAATTCTGGGCATATAGAATACGCTTCGATTGTAGGTAAGATTATCAACGTTTCTGATAGAGACGCCTATAATATCGGGGTTAAAGCCGCCGATTGAGTCTTTCAGGGCCTGCAAATCGTCGTCAACAAAACACAAATCGAGGATTTTAACGTCAAGGCCCGCCATTGCCAGGTGCCCGGCGATATAAGCGGCCCCGATTGGGGCAACTGGATATGGCAGCCTTTCGTTATTAACGGAGATCAAGAGAACTTTTCTCATCGCACGGGTAGTATAACATTTAATAGCCGTATAATTCCCCCTGAACACCAGGGCAAACGCATTTGAAAATTACAACAGAAAATTCCTTTCCTGGATTCCAGCTTTACCGTGAAAATCCTACGGATCTAGGGCACACACCTCCCCCTCACGTCTCCTGACAGTTTTTTTGATGATGGCTCTACGCTTGTTTCTTTACATATCCAAGTTTAGTTAAGATTCTTATTCAGCGTGGAGCGTTGCGTTTTGCAAGCAACGCCTCGTAATCTATATTTGGATCGTTGTAAGGTTCTTTTTTGGTCAGTAGTGTGTCTCAATATCTTATGGCCTACAGCAACTACAGCCCGCTTGTGCCCCCGCCTTATGACAGGCTGCGCCTTTCGTTGAGATATTTTATGTTTTCCTGCGAAAGCAAAATCACCTCTTCGGGGTTATTGGCAAGCTCGGCTTTTTTTATTTTTTCTTTAATTTCTCCCAGCTTTTTATTTACCCAGCTTAACTTGAGGCTTTTCACGCAGTCCCTGATTTTTTTCTCTATGCTTTCCTCACCGTCCATCTGGTCAAGCGAATACACCATCAGGCCGGTGACGTAGGCGATCTCCTCTTCCGTGCAAATAGTGGAAAGCCCCTCGATAGTTGGACTTATGTTGCCGTTTAAAAGTTCGCCGAATATCCTTTTTATCAATTCGTCTTCAAGCAATTCCATTTCCATCAGTGGTGTAAACATCCCTGCCATATCGGGAACACTCAGGTAAATGCGCAGCAGCATCTCCTCTTCCGGCCTTTTTTTCACCCGCGGCCTGATTGTACGGCCAGGACTGGTTGGCTTATGGCCTTTTCCCCTGAATTTTTCCCTCAGTTCGTGCCCCGATATTGACGCCTTGTTCGATAGTTCCTCAACCAGCGTGGCCCTTAACACCGTATCCTCTATGCCGGCTAATGTATCGTAGATTTCCCTGAGATTGTCAACGCCATAGCCTCCGGTTTTGAGCATGAATTCCACATATGAGTTAGCCCCGGCTATCAGCTCTTTAAAATCCCCTGCCCCATGCAGCCTTAGATAGCTGTCCGGGTCGTTTTTCTCTGGTAGAAGGAGCGCCATGGCAAGCAATCCGCTTTTGAGAATTACGGGCATCGCTCGTTTTGCCGCCCTGATACCGGCGTCGTCGCCGTCGAAGATTACTACGGCCTCCTTTGCAAACCTCTTGAGGCTCTTTGTGTGCTCCTCTGTCAATGCCGTTCCAAGCGGCGCCACCGTGTTTGTAAACCCGTACTGGTGGCACATAACCACGTCAACATACCCTTCCACAATATTGATTGCGCCCGTGATACCATCTTTTGCCGCGCTAAGTCCGAAGAGAATGCGTTTCTTCTGAAAAATAAGCGTCTCAGGGGAATTTAAATATTTAGGCTCAACGTCTTTTTCCATTGCCCTCCCGCCAAATGCCACAATATCACCGGCGGAGTTAAGGATGGGAAACATTATCCTGTCCCTGTGGAAGTCAAAGGAGCTGTTTTCCTTAAATGTAACCAACCCTGACACTCTTAAGTGCCTGTCCTGAAAGCCATCCTTTCTTAGATGCCGTAGCAGCCCGTCCCAGCCTTCGGGAGCGGCGCCGATTGCAAACTTCTCAATTGACTCTTTGGCGATGCCCCGCGCGTTGAGATATTTTAACGCCTTTTCGGATTTCCTTAGTTGTCCTTTGAAAAATGCCGCCGCGGCCTTATGGATTTGCAGGAGCACTTCCCTTTCCTGTATATTTTGTTTATGGACAGGTTCAAGTTTAATACCGGCACGTTCTGAGAGTTTTCTTATCGCCTCGTTGTAAGAAATCCCCTCTTCTTTCATAACAAAGGTGATGATGTCCCCACCCGTGCCGCAGCCGAAGCAGTAAAAGACTTGTTTTTCAGGACTGACGACAAACGACGGCGTTTTCTCCGCATGGAACGGGCACAGGCCTTTAAAGCGCGCCCCTGATTTTTTCAGTCCGACATAGTCTGAGACAACATCAACTATGTCTATGCGGGATTTTATCTCTTCGCGAATTCCCTGAAAATCCATTCAGATACTATCATAATTGCCTATGCGGCTAGCTCCGTTAATCAAAAACTGGATTCCTGCTTTCGCAGGAATGACACCTCTATGTGCCCATTTGCCCTGCCTTGTCTGTCATTCCTGCGAAAGCAGGAATCCAGAGAACCCTCTACCGGAGTTAACTGCATAGGCAATTTATTATATAACATTGCCGCGCGCGATACGCCTAAACCCTGAGCAGCCCGTCAGCTCAACAGTACTCTGTGCAAAAACCCTGTCAAACAACAGATTCATTCCCAGATTGTCGCTTGAGATATGCCCGGCGATTACTACATTTATGTGATATTTTTCAGCCTCTTTTTTATGGTCTTCGCTTAAGTGCATACCTACGATTGTATTAATTCCGCTTGAGGAGAAGACCTGAAAGAGGTCTTTTGAGCCTTCTGTGCCGCCTGTCATGTCAACGAATATCTTACCGGCCTTTCTCTGCGGGGTGCCAAGCAGGATATTTGGGGCGCAGAAACCCTTCGCCGCATCCTTATACTCCTCAATTTCCATGAGCATATCAAGGATGTTGGTTAGGGCATATGGCCTGTTCTTATCAAAAAGCCCCTGCAGATATGCGGCAACCATGTTGTCTGCCGGCGTGTGAATGCACATAAATGGAAACTCAAGCAACCTTGCCGTGTCAACGGCACGCGAGGTGTTTACGGGCATGAGCTTCCTCTTTACCTCGCTTATGCGGTCTTCCATAAGGCACTCGGCTACGTTTATGGGGATGCCGAACGTCCGTAGGACATCGGCCTGCATAGACATTACATCGTGGAGGTTTGTATATGGCACACCTTCGGGGTGGTGGGCAATTACGGCGTCAACCCTTTTGCCCTTTGCCTTTAAATTATCAGCAAGCAGAATTTCAGGGGTTTCTATATCAATTCCGACGAGGGCAGATGTGACCTCTTCGTTACCGCTACCGTTTAATATGCGCGTGTCGGCGTATGGATTGGACAGGGATTCCTTGTCGAAGAACTCCTTCTCTTTCTCTTTGAGGTCATCAAACTGCCTCTTTCTATCTTCAAGATAACGAGATACACCGGCCTCGCCCCGCGGGTCGTTGTCTATCCCGTGCCTCACAGCGCTCTTATAGACTTCTGACAGAGTCATGGACATCCACTCCTTATAATTAATTTATAATCAATAAGCCTGTAATTAATAAGCTAATAAGCCCAAAAATGAAAGCCATATCGCAACTTTATAGCCTGCTGCGATATGGCCAAGGAAGAGTGGCGCATTATTGAGATAACGCTACACGCTTAGCGGCCTTTTTACGGGCTGCTATAATCTTCTTTTTCCTTTTTATACTGGGCTTCTCATAATGTTCTCTTCTTTTGATCTCAGACAGTATACCTTCTTTCTCGCACTGTTTCTTGAAACGTTTCAGCGCAAGCTCGAAGGAATCGCTGTCCTTTACACTGATCATGGGCATTCATACCCCTCCTCCCTGTTTTAGATTTAATTTATATAAAATTAATAACATCTGCCACTATAACATTTATTTTTTTTATTTGTCAAGACAGGGGCAGGGCAATCGCATTAGAAATTGCCTCCCTTATTTTTGTCACCTCCCTTATTTTTGTCACTTTCCTTATTTTTGTCACTTTCCTTATTTTTGTCATTCCGGCTTGTCCGGAATCTGTCCTTATGCCTCAGAATATGCACAATCATCATGAAACTCCCACTAAAGGGAAATAGGGGTAGGGAAGGCTCTCACCTCCCCTCCCTCCGAACCGTACAGG